>SYDV01000274.1 GCA_005801395.1 Planctomycetia bacterium
ATTTTTCGTAATTTGCGTCGGCCAAACACCCGCAGCGGTAAAGCCCGTGGCGCGTAAAGCTTCGATTTCTGTCGGGGCAATTTCATCCCCTGCAATTTGCCAACTCACAAATTGATTATAAGGCATGTCTTCATTCAATGCGCGAATGACGAAGTCGCGATAATGAAAGGCAAATGGTCGATCATAATCTTGTTCATAACCATGGCTCTCAGCAAAACGGGCTAAATCTAACCAATGCCGTGCCCAGCGTTCTCCATAGCGGGGACTAGCGAGCAATTTATCAACTACTTTTTCTACGGCCTGTACTGAATTATCTGCAATAAAAGCATCAATATCTGTTGGTGATGGAGGTAACCCAGTGAGATCGAGATAAAGCCGCCGCAGTAAAACCGTACGACTTGCCGGCGTCGTCACAGGAATTTTTTCCGCTTCTAGTCGCGCTTTAATAAAATGATCAATCGGACCATGCGGCCAAGCGGTGTCTTGAATAACTGGCATCGCTGGTTTTACCAAAGGACGATAGGACCAATGCGCCGCGATAACGGCTGGGTCTATTCCAGTTTTTATATTCGGCGCTTCGGTGCGCGGGTCAGGTGCACCACGTTTAATCCAAGTAACAAAATCTTCGACCACCGCATCAGCCAATCGCTTCTTGGGTGGCATTTCCAAATCTTCATCGTGATAACGAATCGCTCTGATCAGGAGGCTTTTTTCCGGATCACCTGGTACGATGGCTGGACCAGCCTCGCCACCCTTTAATAACCCAGCGGCATAATCGAGATGGAGACCAGCTTTGACCTTCTTAGTCGCGCTATGACATTCATAGCAACTTTCGATTAATACCGGACGAATCTTACTTTCGAAAAAGGCCAATCCGTCTCTGTCAACGTCAACAGCGAAGCCAAGCGACACAAAAACGGATAACAAACAGGTTGGTATTTTTGGTGACATGGTGTTAGTGTACCCTATTTCCAACTGAGGCTATGGGGGAAGTCGCTTCATTTATGTCTTATCCCGGCATAGTCTCCCGCCATGAAGCACGTTGAAGGAAAACTAGCTTAGCTAGATCACCTACATATACGCATGTATTCAGGCAGAAATGTCTTTATTGATCAACGCTGGAGCGCTGAAGACGTCTGTAGCCCCTATTGGCGCTTTTATGTGAATTCCGGAAGTGGCGCGAGTGCCATGATCGATGGGGAGGCCTATGAATTAGCGCCACATCGCGTGCACTTTATCCCCGCCTGGGTGCGCTGGACCTGCCATAATACTCAGCGCATTGAGCACCTTTTTGCCCACTTCGATATCATAGGAATTCCAGGTATTGTGGTCAGGCAAATATTTCCAGGGCCCATCACTCTCGCTCAGGATCCTTGGCTTGAGGCCAGTTGCGAGGCATTGCGCCCATTAGTGTCAGCGCCTAAAAAATTATTCGCCTCGCCAATTATTACCTGTCAATTTAAAGCGGTTATATTTGCCGCGCTCAGTCGGTTGTTCGCACAACTGCCAGGAGAACAAGCCCAACGTATAACGCACCATGCCCAGGGTGATCACCCGGTGGCTGGCAGCCTGCGCTACATTGATGAACATTTAGACAGCGATCTCAATAACCAAAAACTCGCCCACGCAGCTGGATTTAGTGAAGATCATTTCGTTCGCTTATTCCGCAAACATGTCGGACAAACTCCTGCCCAATATGTTCTTGAGCGACGCATCGCTACTGCAGCGGAACGATTAGTCTTTAGTTCTGACGGTATCGACCGAATTGCTGACGCCTGCGGCTTCCCGGACAGATTTTATTTCAGCCGCATGTTTCGCCGTCGCATGGGGTTACCGCCCGCCGCTTATCGCAAAACTTCGCATCAACAGGCGTAGACATTTTATTGAATCCCTCCAAGAATAATCTTTCTAAACTTTAAATGCTAATTTTTCGCTCATCAAAAATGCGAAAATAAAGGTTCGGTTGTCAGTAATTGATGGGCGCAATACGAACTTTCGATACCAACATCGCTGTCACACAACTAGACACCCGTTGATGGCCCTAAATGCCGCCAAATTTTTCACACACTAAATCTTCCGCAATTTGTCGATCACAAACCAGTATTAATATAGGCCAGCATCGCGGCACCAAGGGCATCCCCCACATGACATGATCACAACGAATTGAGACGACACCTTCATTCATGATAGAGATGATGTCATTTAATTTTAATTGGAGCACATTGTAATAGCAGATGCCTCTTCTGCTCACTCTATTTATTCCCATTAGAATACTGACGATCGGCTAACCCGAATGAAAATGCACCTCGTTTGACCACCTCTCGACTTCGTCTAACTCTGGGACATTTTGACTATCACCTTCTCGGTTCACCTCTGATTTTTTTTCGCTCCTGAGTTCTCAAGCGAGAAGCAAGACCACTTTTTCTTGGTAAATTAATCTACACAAACCTTAGGTAAAATTTGTAACGTGACCCTTTCAGTAGGGCTCATTTGCCTTGTCGACATTCACATGGACATTTGCGCGTTTACCATAGTGTAGTCGCTTCACATTCATCGTTCGCGTCGACGTTCATTTTGATGCGCCAATACAAACCGGGCAAATCCAGCAAATAGAGTTAAGAATGTAAAGGGGTATAAAATGTCAAAGGAACGCAATTTATGAACAAAACTCAATTATCGTTTACGATTTGCCTGTTATGGCTAACTATTACGGCGAATTCCTTCGCTGCTGTTTATCGTGGTGATGTCTTCACCTATACCCAACCAGACGGCAGCACCTTCGATATACAGTTGTGGGGCGATGAAGATTACGCTGATGAAGAGACCGTTGATGGATGGCGCATTGTTCGAGATCCGACCACTAAATTTTGGTGCTACGCTCGTCTATCCGCAAATAACCTAGGTCTGGAATCTACTGGCGTGGTCGTTGGTCAAGGCAACCCCGTTACCTTGGGGATTGCCAAACACCTACGCATCGATCGTGCAGAACGCCTGCGTTTACATCGCCAGCGCCAGAGCTCCCGTAACCGCGATGAACGAGGTCGACCAATGAAAGCGATGAAAGGGCGGGCAGTTGGCGATCCGAATATTTACACCGCACCACCCTCTACGACGACCGTTGGTAGTCGTAGAGGATTAACGTTACTCCTACGATTTCCTGATCAACTTGCCGATGCCACCATCAGCCAAACGCAAGTTTCGGCCTACTGTAATCAAGAATCCGGCTACACGGGGTTTGGTAATAATGGTTCTGTGCGATCATATTTTTATGATGTCTCAGGAGGCAAGTTAATTTATACAAATCATGTCGCAGAGTATTTGACCGCAGCAAACAACCGAGATTACTACACGGATTCAAGTATTAGCTATGGGACACGGGCCAGAGCGCTCATCATCGAAGCATTGGTCGCCCTAGAAAATGCCGGGTTTGATTTTCGCTCCGTAGATGCAGACGGCGATTTGCGCATTGACGCTCTCAATTGTTTTTATGCAGGCACAAGAATAAATAACTGGGCGGAAGGCTTATGGCCACATGCCAGTAGTTTGTCATGGATGTCGACTTCCACATCCGTCAGTGCAGGCAATTATCAAATCACTGATATGGGAACTTCACTAACCTTGGGTACTTTTTGTCACGAAAATGGCCATATGTTATGTGACTACCCTGACCTTTATGATTATGACGGTGATTCAAGTGGCGGCGCTGGACTTTTCTGCTTAATGAATAGCGGGGGACACGGCACTAATCCAAGCGCGATCTGTGGATATTTGCGCTATAAATCTGGATGGGGAACGGCAACCACGATTAATGCCAACACCAACACTTTGGCGACCTTAACTGCACACAATAGCAATTTAATGCTTAATGAATTTCTCCGACATGCAAAAAATAGCACCGAATATTATCTTATCGAAAACCGTTTC
>SYDV01000022.1 GCA_005801395.1 Planctomycetia bacterium
AGTGAACAGATAAATAATTGTCGATAGTTGCTCTTACTGTCAAAATCCAGGCCGAAACTATTTGCCCAAGGTAAAACCCAGCCGAGGCGATTTTTCGTCCAGGAATCGCTGGAATTTAAAGGACTCAAATCTAATTCGGGCGTCCAGCACGGCCAACTTAGCAAATGGAATGGTTTATTATTGGGATTCCATGTATCAGGAATGGCTTCGGTAAAGGCGAAATGTCGGTTCATGACATTCCAAGAGGTTATTGGACTGGCATCATCTCGAGTTTCCGGAAAGCCGTCATCTGCCGCGAAGCGTACGCATAATTGTAATGGTTGTTGTCCCGCCCCAAGGACTGTTGGTGCGACCGTGACGACGTCACCAGACTCAAGCAAATAAGCGATATCAATATTCGTTTGAACCGGTATGACGCGGGTACCAGTCGGAAATTGATATTTCGCGACGGCATAGTCGTCTAAATCATTGGCAGCGAAAGCTGTACGCTCTCGTCCCCGAGCCCCAGTGCGGAAATTACGATTAAACCAAAAACCACCAACAGCACCAGTATTATTGGTCGCTGCGGTATCGGCTGTAAGATTAATTAAGAATGAAACGCGTTGATTTGGTGTAAGTGGATAATTCATATCGGAACGAATTTCCGTGTAGCTCAACCATTCACAGCGTCCACCGTTCGGTGCTGCGTTGGAGGTTAATCGAGCGTCATATAATTGTATCAAGCCAGCACCGGCATATGCATTTGAGCGAGTAGGATCACCCGTGATTTCTTGTGATATAAGTACAACAGGAGTGCCGAGAGCGATGGTGCTTTGAATACCCTTAACCCAACCAGTAATTGCCGGCCCCATAGGGTCCAAAGGATTGGGCATCGCCCCCCAATAATATACATTAAGCAAACCAGGCGGTGTCACAGCTTCAGGCAAGACGGCATTGTTATCATAATAATAGGGAAAACCACCAACTAGCACATGACCACGTGGAGGGAATTGATCGACAACACCGGTAGCTAACGTAATTGCGGTTGAACCGACACCGGTTTCTTGCGAAACAAGACTCCAAACTTGGAATCCTCTATCCTTATCACCATCCGGCATCGGTTGCGCTAAACTGCAACCTCCGCGATACCAACTGGCGTCGATATTACCGATGGCGAATCCACCGGCGAAAACGGGATCACCAATTGCATGGGTTTCTAACAAGTGTGAATTATTCCAATTGATGGTATTATCATTATTCATAGCGTCACTGCGTTGGCGTCGTGCGCGAACGCAGTTAATTAGAGCCCCATCGCTATCAATTTCTTGATAAGAAATATATTCGTTACCAATGCGGATAACACCACGCTCAGGCAAGAGCGCCTGAACGGCTGCCCCACCAGTAACAAAACCATTAACTACAGGCGCCCAGGCGTCGAGTTCGATGCGAGGTACATAGAGCGCTTTTGCGCCAATATCTTTTACTGGAGGCGAATCGCCGAGTGTCGTTTTTAACACTAAACTGGGGACAGTAAGGTGGTCGCCAGGTAAGCTCATGCGAGCGGGCGTTACGTCCGAAGTTAAACGCGAAACGTCACGACCAACTAATTGGTCAACAATAATTGACATGCCGCCAGGTTGATTGCTGGTAAAAGCAACCTGCACTAAATGCCAATGACCGATGCGAAAACTATCCCCGACGACATAACGATGTTGAATGAGAACTTGCTTAGCTGCGCTCGCCATGGGATGAATACCACCGCGCCCTAAGCTTTCCGGATTAACGGCGGGATAGAGATAATCAAAAATAGGGAGCGTATTAGTGTAGCCATAAAAAGCTTTAGGAATTGCTGGCCCATAATCAATCGAGTGCGGAATAGTTCCAGGATTCAGTACTAGCACTAATTGTTTATTGTCACCATCGTATTGTAACGAAAAACGATTGCTGATAGCAGCGCTGCCAGATGTACGTGGATCTGTTGTGGCAGCCGGATCATAAGAGCTAGGATTAATAACCGAGAAGGCTTGCCCGGCGTTTCCCGCTGGCACTTGCATGTCTAATAAAACGATCTGTTTATCTTCCCAATCATCGTCCGGGCGAATCCACAAAGAAAATTGGCGGCCATTGATCGGGGTTAATGTGTTATCAGGGGGTGTTTCATCACGAATTAACCCACGTTGGGTGATGTTAGGATAGGCTAAAATTCGCGTCTCATCTAAACGTAATCCTTCAGGTTTAATATCTGTTGTGGTATATCCGCCTGAACTGGGATCTTCGCGATTACTATTTACCTTAAGCGCACTGCTGACGTTTCCACTAAATGATAATTGCCAATCACGTTTTAGATTTGCGTCGGACATGAGTGAACGCAACACGGCTGGACGTAATCCCGTGTTAAAATCTGGGTTTTCAATCAGAATTGGTACGACATTATTTTCAGGATCATCGGGCAATATATCTAAAATACGCGGATAGGGTTTAGGAAAACTGGTGAGCAAACTGCCATGACGTTGTGCAATAAGAGTGTGAAGTTGCGCCTGTTTAACATAGCGAGCTTCTAAGATCGCTTCTTGTGGTAGCGCTTGTGCGACTACGCGGTGCTGTTCATGCGCCGATTGATTGCCTGCGGGATCGGTGACGGTGGCGGCGGAATCTATGGTGACTACACCAGTAGAATGAATACCGAGTGGTGGTAAATCGCGAGGACTCAGTGCGGTGAGTTTAAGTCCGTTAGCGAGATAGTTGTACGCGCTGCCACCAGCGGTGCCATCTGAACGTAAACCTCGAAGTATCCCTCGGAGCGTATAGATGGCGTTGCTTTGAGCATCAGCGGTTGAGACCGGTAAATCTGAATAATAAAAAATAATTTCACTGACACCGACGTTATCAGGTGATCGCTGACCTTGTAGTCGTGCGTAGCCAGAGGTTGGGAATTTATCTAAATTACCGCCGCTGACACGAAATGATCGCACACGTGATTCTAATACCGGCATTAACGAAGCGGCATCAATCGATTGGCCAGTGTCACCATTTGCATAGGGACCATCTGCCCCAGGGTCACCTGCGGCCGAAGGGCCCACCGTGGTTTCCCCAATATCAAAAAAAAGATTTAGTGGAGCGGTTAAATCAAACCACGATGTGGCTTTGCCTAAGGCGTCAGGAGGGCGATTGCCTGGTTGGAAACTTGCTAGACCAGAAATAAGCGACGGAGATGGCGGATTATTACCCACTCCGGGTAAGGCTGCGGCGACACTTAATAATACGCCACGAACCGGAGCATTGGCCTGATGCAGATTAATGGTTGGGGCACTGTCTAGTGCGACCGGCATGCCGGTTGATGGTCGGCGTGCGGTCCACCCGGCGGCAGGGAAAACGCTGTCATCGCCATTTATTTCTCGGCCAATAACCGTTGAACCACTACCTGCTAATATTCGCACCGGTGGAAATGCGACGACGTCACCAGGGGCAACGCTATCGAGTGCGCTGCGAGTAAGTCCAGCTGTGCTGCTGGAATCAATAATAGTTCCAAGATCAATCTGACCACCACGTCCTAATCCACGATTATAAATAGAGAGAGAAGGCGTTAGTAAGGCCAATTCAGCAGGAGTTAATCCCGCGCGAAACGGTGTTACATTGCTGGGGGGAATCGCTTGCTGTAATTGTTCGAGGTGAGTAATCCGCCCGCCTGGAATGTCATAACGTAAAAAGCTGAGCGCCGAAGCTAATTGACCACCGAGATTGAAAGGGACGTTGGTAATCGGCACATCGCTAATATAAACTTGCCCCAGTAATTGTCCCCAAGCAACGGCATCTAAATAATTCGGATCTAATTTTCCCGATTCATCTTCAATGGTGACCCCGACGATGGCAGGTCCAGGCCCGGTAAAGGTAAACGGAATCTTTAAAGACTTGTCTTGGCGGGTATCGAGTCCGATACGATTATTATCACCATTTATTTTACGAATACCGGCATTGAGATCGTTGCCATTAAGCCCTTCAAAGAGCGAGGTCCAATCATCGACTGAATCTATTCGCCACAATTTATCAGGGCGAAGTTTTGGTTCTGAGCCATCTGCGGGATTGAGTGGAACATATTTATAATAAAAAGTTTGGGCAGCAGCAGCAATGCCCATGCTTTGTGCTGAATCTTGCCCCACGCTTGCCAGTCGTTCATGGGCATAACTGCGTGTCCCTGATAAACTACCAGACTGGGTGAATAAAAATGGCAGGCCCAACATTAACAAAGCGGCTAAGATAACGACGGCGATAATTAACGCGGCACCAGTGCGGGAATGACTTGCGCCAATGCGGTAAACATCTGTCCTCGAAACTTTGCGCCCTACACCACTAATCCCGTATTTATTTTCACTTCGATTTGAACAAGAGAAACGGAGGAACGGAGGAGAAAAAACAGTTGGGCTTATTCTTTTTCCTAATTGTTTCCCTCCGTTTCTCCGTTCCTCCTGTTTATCTTCTTTTAAGTGATGCATCGTCGATCTGGAATAAATTTGATACGGGAAATTCATGGCTGACTTCCTGGGCGCACCAATGAACTGTTAACTCTGCCATCTAATCCGATCTGGATGGAAACGTTTTGCAACGAACCCGGCACTAATCGCTGTGAAAGTATGATAGTGGCATCATCGGGATTTCTGGGATCGCTGGTGCGGTCATTCAGCGCACGTTTGTTGGTATCGTCATCGCGGTAAACCTCGACGCGTCCGTCGCCGTGGCATAAAATACGATAACCAAGCGTGGAATCAGGTTTACCATTAATGCCACGGACCAAAACCACACCACCTGGCAGGTCGCCGACCTCGCTGGTGCCAAGACGGTACAAACGAATATCATCCATGGGACAATTGGCAAAAATGGGCAAGTGTGGCTGAGGTGGTGGTGGAGGAGGATTCTGGGTGAACTGTCCAATATACACCGAAGAGGCCGGGGTCAGTTTGACTGGAACATCACCATGATGTACTGCAATTCGTTGTCCGTCGGCGAAAAGCATCAAGCGTTGTCCATCGTACAGTAGCCCTATTTCGACCCAGCGATGGGGAATAATAATATTGTTAGGATCATAATTAATGGTCGCATTTACTTCATTAAAAATTTCACCTGAAGTTTGCGGCGCGCGACGTATTTCAATATCAGTGCGAGCTAATGGACGATCATTTGGATTGACCGACGAAACGGTCGTTAGTGCCGGACTGTTTTCTCCTCTGACCCATCCTTTGACTTCCCAAGTGATGACCATTGTACCAACTAATGTCAGAACGAGAACGCGATTTAATTCTAAACCACATTGGCTCAATTCTTTCTTATCACTATCTCCTATCAGTAATAGTGGGATGTCATGGGCACTTCGGTGAGGGGCAGGTGGTTGTACATAGCAAGCTATGTAAAAACCCTCACTACGTTTTCCTCTGACTAATGACTGTCCACGAATAAATTGATAAGGATAAGGAGAGGTGTAAGGGGGAAATGTGTTATTAGGCGCCCATCCATTCCCGCTGCGACCTATCACCCAACCATTTTGAGGGACATTAATTTCAGGCAGAACTTTTCCAATTCCATCAAATGTCTCGCCCCAAATCGCCACGCGGGTAACGCCGCTGACCCGTGCGCCGGTCACTTGTCCGTCTTCGACGATGGGTACGATGCGTAATTCAACCGGGGCATTATTCGAACGCGCGGTGTGGCGCGCTTGGCGTATGGAATCGGCCAACATATGTTCGGCGGCTAATAAACGATTACTGTCGCGATTACGAAATAAGGAACTGAGTACCAGCCCCGCCATGACCGCCACAATACCAATCACCACCAGCAACTCGACTAGCGAGAAGCCGCGTCGCATCGACAGTAAAAAGTGTGCTGACAAGGGCATAGGGGTTAGACGCCAAGAAGGGCAATAAATAGGACGTTAGGTTTTTTCAAGGGAAGGGGAAGCTACGTTCGAGGGGCCGACTTAATGGGTCCGATGTCCGAAGGCCCGAGGTCCGAGGTCGACTCGAAAGACCTGACCTGTTGTTGGACTGGTCCGATGTCCGATGTCCAATGTCCTGTTTTGATAGAGCGGAACAAGATTAGGGACGGTGATCTGAATGCCCAATGCGGCATACCACCCCAGAAACAAGCTTCCTGTGCAAGAGACATCGGACCTCGGACCTCGGACATCGGACGCATACAAGTCGGACTTTCGGACCTCGGACCAGTCTTAGTCAAATCCGACTTGAGCCCCGCGAACCAAGCCCACACTGCCGCGCCAGAGACGACTGGTGTTGGGCCGCATGGCGGCTGACGCGGGTAACCGCGAGGGAGTCTCTGGATCACTGATCCCTTTGCCGCGCACCTGGGCACCCCCACCAACCGCCACCGCTGTTACGCTGCGTGGCCTTGTTTAGGAGCTGCCCATGGCCATCCAACAATCCCGAGTATCTGAAATCAGCCAGCTGTACCGTATGTCCCATACGGCACGTCGTGCCTTGGCAGACGCTGATCCGGCAATCGCCAGCATTATTGATGCAGAATGGCAACGTCAGCAATTCACCATCGAATTAATTGCCTCA
>SYDV01000023.1 GCA_005801395.1 Planctomycetia bacterium
GTGATTTGATATAAAAGATTACAACACGCATAATAACTGTAGGTGGTTTTCCACGTCGCATTACGCGGATCAGATTCGGTTAATTTCTTTTTCGTCAGGGTATAGGTGTAAAAGATCGTCGCGGCATCAGTGCTACCACTCGCCTCGGTGACCGACGCTAATAAATTTCGTCCCGTGTAGGTATAACTGGTCGCATACAGATTTGCGCCATAGGAAAATAATCCGGTACTCACGTTACGAACAAAGCTTTTGGGTTTCAACACGCTGGTGCGATTACCCTGGGCATCGTAGCCATATTCCGTTCGCTCAGCATTCGCAATAATCGTTGGAGGCACCGTCATCGCATTGGTCGCGGCTTTAATCACTGCTTTCATACGACCTTGTTCATCCCATTCCGTCTTTTCAGTAATTCCACGAGCATCGGTGCGAGAGATTAATTGGCCTTCGACATCATAGGTCATTTCTTCGATGACGTAGCTTGGATTTGGCATAACGACACGAGTAAGTCCGCTGAGGTAGGATTCCTTTGCCAATGCCGAATCGGGAACATTTAGTGCGCCTGGTATTAATTCACGCACGGACCGATAAGGTAAATCTCGTAGATTATAAAGGAAATACGTCCGTCGCCCGTAGGCGTCTTGCTCATAACTGATCCGTTGATCATCGCCATAAATCCGACTCGTTATCAGCGTCACACCTGCCCGTGGTACGCGCGTTTCGCTGATTTGACGTAATTGTGAATCGTAACCGTAGGTTGCCGTATCGCCATCACGGGTTTCACTCGCCACTAAGGATTTACCAGGCACATAAGTCCAAGCCGAAGTGCCGACGACCACAGCGGCAGGACTGGCGATGCTCATACCGCTGCGTCGTCCAGTTGCATCATATGTCATCGTTTCCACATTCCCGTTACGATCACGGTGTGACATCAGTAAGTTTGCATCAATTCCAGCACCATACGTCCATTCTTCATAGGTCGCATCATGGTAGGTAATGCGCTGAATTCGATTGCGTAAGTCGTAGAGATAAGTTGCCATGCGATTTTCAGCATCGGTTGACGTTGCCAGACGCCCAACTGCATCATAAGTAAAACTGCGAATGGCACGAACACCACTGGTAACATCTGGTGGTTCAATGACACTGATTAAGCGTTTGTAATTAATACTGGTAGTAATTTCTTCATAAACATAATCGGTAACTTTACCGTTTGCATCAGTGGCGGATAATAGTTGACCACGGCTATTATACGTCCAGCTCCAAGCCCCTTGGACGCTAGTACCCTTAGCCGCGATTTTACTAATTACGTTGCCTTTGGCATCGTAGCCATATTCCGTGATTCGGCCAAGGCCGTCGCTATGTATCAACGGACTTTGATTGGCATTAAAGGTAGTTGATTCTTGGGCATAAATAACTCCCGCCCCAGAAAGAACCTGTTTACTCGTTGCGGAACCGGCTGTGTCACGGACGTATTTTGTTTTTGTTCCGGACGCACTCACTTCTTCGGCAATGCGATGTTCGGCATCGGAATCGTAAGAAGATGCCAATTTCCATCCATTTGCTGTGATTACATTACCTATGAACGAGAATGACGTGGCGCGTTCTTGTTTAGTTATTCTACCTAATTCATCAAATGATATATTCATTACGCTACCGCTATTGTCACCTCCACCCTCGTACACCATCAGCCCGCTAACAGCTTCTGAGTCAGTAGTACTGCTTATTTGATTACGGTAACTAATTTCACCGCTGCCGTTGATGACTTGCCAAATATGATTGGGACCTTGGTTAGTTGTTTGGGTGCCGTTAAACGTTGGGGTACGTCCGGTGGTTAAATATAAGGTTTTATTTCGGTGAATGTCTTCGGCACCGGCATCGTACATCTGCAATTTTTGATGTCGGCTAACTGCATCCCATGTCGTGGAGAAATTTGACAACGTGCCATCAGGATACGTAATGCGATTCACAGCCACCAGAGAATTAAGATTATAGGTATAGGTAATAGTGCCCGTCGTTGGTGTGACCATGGTGTTGATCACCCATTGGCCCGCATGGCGTTGCCAGGTGAACGATACGAATTGCCCATAAGCATCCGTGATGTTATTCACCTGCCATAAACGTTCACGATCGTATTGGAGGGTAGCTTCTGATGCCTGAGCATCTGCGGTGACATACGCCAGAGTGATACGATTGCCGTTGCGATCTTCGATGGATTTTAGACGACCAAGAAGCGAATCATTTATTCCTGCGGTAGCGGAGAATAATTCAAAGGTATAAATGTTTTTTTGATGCGTCGTCATTTTTGCCGTGCGCATTAACGCTTCATCACTGGTCTTAATTCCAGACGCATCATGCGTGGTTAATCCGAAGACCGCCTTAAATCCGCCATCCGTATAATTGCCATCGTTAAGTGTGTCGATAAATTCTATTGGTGCAGTCAATGATGGATCGAACATCCGCACGGTGTTAGTGGCTTGATCAAGGGTTAGTTGGATGTCAGTAGAAAGAAATACCCCTGGCCCAAACGAACCATGCCAACCCATATCAGCGTAGCGATGAATGCGGTCGAGCGACAGCGCTAATAAACTACCTTGTTCATCCATTCCACCGCCACAGGGACCACAACCAGACCCCGATTTTGCCACCGCATAATCACGTGCGGTATGGAAATGACTGCGTTGGGTATTGTCGATGTAGCTGTTGCCTAAAGAACTAGCTGACTTTGGTGTACTACTACGTTGGCCCGATGCCGTAGATTTGGGGTCGCAACACGGCGTGATACATTGGGGTTTAGGTGGGAAAATGGTTGGGGTGTCGAATTGGGCGGTGATGATGGCTCGGGCTTGCCCAAAGTTAAATCCCTCCGAATTAGAAGACTGCAATACTCCATTCAAAACCTGAAGAGGCAAAAATTGGCAGTACGACGGAGGACTAGACGGGAAGAAGTCTGATACATAGGTCCCTGATCCGCTTCCAGAAAGCGCGTTTACCTTATGATACAAACCATCAACGGTCACCTCTCCATCATTATAAGGTGATGTCCCATATTGTCCTAATGACAAAAATATAGTAACTTGAGCGCCTTTCGCAGCGGAATTAATTGGCACTTTAAAACGGCATGATTGTACTGTAAAAGACTGGGTTTTCGATGTAAAGTCGATATTTCCACCCAAGCCATCGTACGGGGTATCATGAACCCAAGTGCTACTTGTTACAATAAAAGGCACTACGAACCCTTCACCATCAACAGATACCCAACCCGTATTATCATGTCGTTCAGGTGCATATAAATCGGGATTAATTGCATGGAGATCTGGATCAAATTCGTCATCGACTTTCTGCCAATACCTGCCAGCTCCAGGCCCAATTGATTGGGCTTCAAAATGCTGCATTTTCGGAAGCACCCTCAAACAAAAACTTAATTTCGCGTATAAACTGTCTGACGATACAGGGAAAGAACTCAGGGTTGAACCTACCGTTGGAATAGAATCGTTGTTTGTTTTCCCTTCGAAGGCGTTGGCATTTATTAAAAAAAGACCTGCCGTACTAGATAACTGTCCAACAATTGTATCGCCTAATGCAGGTAAATTTTCATAATTTTCATAGAAACCATCATTTGGGGTTTCTCCCGGGTTCAATAATGGCCAAGTTATACTGCCACCTAATGCGCTATATCGTGCAGAAATAGCACGCATAACCGCCTCAGTTCCTGGCACATACTGATCAGCCGCCGAGGCCACATTCAGCGTAAAAATGGCAAAGATACTGAGGAGGGCTGTGAAAAATCGATGATTTAATAATGTCATAATTAACCTCAAGGTGCCGCTGGTGTAGTTATGGTAAACTGGACAAACTGACTCGCCTTGGGCGATGCAGCACGCACGATACCAGTACCGCCACGCATTAACGAAAAGGTGGTACGCGCTTCACCATTAACATCGCTCATTACCGTCAAACTGTTAACCAAAGTTGGCCCCAACCCACCATCCGTAAAAACGGTAAAGGTCACTGGCGCGGTAGGCGCACCCATGACGACCAAGGTCGTAGGTAAATAATCGGTGGCTTGAAAAAAACGCTGACCAAGGGGTTTCAAAACCGGGACCGTTGCCCCGGGCGTAGCCGTTTGCCACACCCGACCTGGATGCACATCAGCCAAATAGGCCGTTCGATAATTTATATCCGTGTCCCATAAATTATTGTCAAATACTGGCGCTTGTACCAACGGCGTACCGTTCACCAACGCGGGCGACATAACGTTGGCTTGCGCCGTCGCAGTCAATGAACCATATGTAGCGGTAATGGTATGCGGTCCCCCAACGATTAATGGCGCGGTGTAATCTCCGATCGTGGAAATGGTTCCGCCGCCAGCCACCACCGACCACGTCGGAAATAATTCGGTGATGGGTTTACCAAATTGATCCGTACCTGTGGCAGTGAGTTTAAACGTCTGCGTGCCAGCAACAGGAACCACCGTCGCCGCTGGTGTTATCGCAACCGAACCGGGCGTTTGCATAACCACCAAGGTGATGCCAGTCGTCAACGGCAAATTGGTTCCATCGCTGATCGTGACCGCCAAATGATAGGTACCAGCGCGAGTAAAATATACCGTGGTGGCTTTGGCCGTGTTCGTGGCGTTGTCGCTCCACGTGACCGGATCTGGCACGGTTTCGACCGTCGACCACGTATAGATCACACTGGCTTCGCCATTGGTGTCGGCTCCTAACGTGGTCACGGCTGAATAAGTACTAAACAAAGGATTGGTAGTCACGGTTGGACGAGTTTTAATGACTGGCCCCATACTGGTGACGCGGATACGACGATTATTGGTATCGGCGATAAATATGGCGCCGAGGCTATCCAGCGCCATTTCCTGTGGTGCGCTGATTTTTGCCGCTGACGCAAGCGCGCCGTCACCGGAATAACCAGCGGTACCAGTGCCATAGACCGTTGAGATAATGCTGCCGGCAATTTTTCGCACGCGATGGTTGGCATAATCCGAGATTAAAATATTTCCGTTACTCAAGACCAATAAACGCCGAGGTGCCATCATTTTTGCTGCTGTGGCAGCTCCACCATCCCCAGAAAAGCCGCTGGTTGTCCCGGCAATGGTGGTCATCGTGGTTCCAGTGACTTGGCGAATGCGGCTATTGCCGGTGTCCGCAATCAGTACATTTCCAGCGGCCGTTATGGCCACGCCGTAGGGCGAACTTAATTGCGCTGAGGTCGCAAGGCCGCCATCACCACTTAATCCCGCCGTACCGGTTCCCGCCACGGTAGTAATAATGCCCGCGCTGACTTTACGAATGCGATGGTTGTTGGTATCGGCAATAAAAATTTCACCCGTAGCGTTCACAACAATACCATTAGGGGCATTTAAACGCGCTGCGGTCGCGCTCGCACCGTCCCCGATATATCCCGACACACCTGAACCGGCCACGGTCGTAATCACTCCGGTACTCAGGGTTATGCAACGGATACGATGGCCACCACGTTCAGAAATATACAGCAAGCCTGAATTCGTCAGGGCAAGACTAGCGGGAGAAAATAACGTCGCTGCTGCCGCTTGGCCACCATCCCCGGTCGACGAGCCCGTCCCAGTGCCAGCAATCGTTGTGATCATCCCCGTTGCTGCAGTTAATTTACGAATGCGATGATTACCCGTATCAGCGATGTAAACATTATGTTGCGCGTCAACCGCGACACCCTCTGGGGCGGCCAACTTTCCCTCCATCGCAAATCCAGCATCACCGGAAAATCCAGACGTTCCGGTTCCCGCCACGGTGCCCATAAATACTTCACCGGCTGACAATGACGCGGAATTGGCAATCAATCCCGCCGCGATGAGCAACATCCAGACCAGTTTATTCACTCTTCCAGCGCCAATACCCGCGATGACGTCGGACGTCGGACGTCGGACAAACCCAAAACGCAATTTTCGCATCATCATAACCCGCATCTCCATCTTGTTCACGAACACGCCGTTTGCACCAAGAGCAAATAATAATTCGGCCATCCTTTACCTAATTATTAAGTATTGTCGCTGAGTTTCAAAAGGCGCGAGAAGCTAGTGAACAACTATTTTCGTTCAAGTGTTGCAAGTTCCTGCGTTGCCAATTGCGACACGGGCGAACCGCCAGTGTCTAAGTTTCGCTCAAGAGCGGGCCGCCTGTGCAGCCACCGCCGCGCCAAGAGCAAAACAAGTTCCCGTAACGCGGAGCGCCGACGCGGCGGCATCGTCGACGGGCATGCCTTTACCAATAATCCATAAATTACGCGGACCGTGGTTGAGCTGGACTGCTGATCGCGGAATGCCGTGTTGATTTTGTGCTGGCCACAACCATGTGGTGCCGTGAGCTTGGTGGTGTTCTTGTGGCCAAGCGGCCCAACATAATCCACGTTCTGTTTGGGCGAATAACGTTGCTACGTCCAATTGCGCTGCGGGACGACCTTCATCGCGGGCGGCGATTGCAATAGCCTGTGTCCATATTTGACCGCCGAGTGCCGTTGCAATGTCATGCGAGATATGTGCCGCCTGATCAAGCGTGGTGGTGGGCGGCACATCGATTGATAATTGCCAACGGTCCTCACCGATAGGAGATAACGCCAAGGCAGCATCGCTATTCAGGACTTGCTGCGCGAGGTGCAAGGCTCGCACACGTGCGATTTTATTCAAACCTACATTTGGTAGCTGTAAAATACTGCGATAGGCAGGCCATTGCGTGGCCTCGGCGATGGGTAATCCCAATAACCGGGCGCTGATGCCTGCGCCACTTGCGTCAATCACGCCACGTACCGGCACCGTTCCGTGTGTCGTACTGGTGACACTAATGACCTGTCCTTGATCCGACGTCATCGCCGTTACCCGCGTTTGATAATGAACCGCGACTGACATGTGTGCTAATCGTTGTTGTAGGCCAGTCATTAAAGTAAGCGCTGTGGTTGGCCACAACCACACCCGACCATGGCGATACGCTGGCCCAGTCGTCACAAATGGTAGCCAAGCGCTGACGAATTCGGGCTCTAATAAAATAGGCGAAACAGCATCAATGGGGGCCAAACCACAAATGGTGCGATGTTCGCCGCGTGCTGCCACTCCGCCAACGGCGTTACTCGCTTCATATAAAACGACGGGCACGCCCTGTTGCGCGAGCGCAACGGCTGCGGCGCAACCGGCAACTCCGCCACCGATGACCAAGATCGGGTGCGTCATGGATATTATTAACCGCTGACGGCCTGGACCACACCAGCCGCTAAGGTTTTGGAACTTTCCAATGCCTCATCTGGTAACTCTAAACTGGTGCTTAATTGTAATTCCCGTTCAATATCCAACAGCACACGCATCAATCCGTGGCTATCTAGCCCTAGGCCATCCAATGATAAATCCGACTTCGCTCGCACTTGTTCAGCACTGAGTTTCAATTGTCGCCCTAAGGCCGCGTAGACAGTCGCCACGATTTGATCGCTCATTCGTTCTCCGGTGGGCGGCAGCCTAGGTCGAATGAGTCCGTCGTCATCCACCCATCTGGCGACTGCTTTGAACAGATCCAAGGATTGGCAGCGCCATAATGCGGCACATAACAAGCGCCGTGCGACTAACCCTGTTTTTTATCATGACGCTGATGGTCGCTGGCTGCGGCGTTCGAGTTCCGGTAGTTCCGGAAAGTGCGCGCATGCAAACGCCACGCGCAGCGCCAACGATCAAATGGATCGGCAAGGGACGATTGGAAGTGGTGGCCCCTGGTAAACGCATGAGTGGTTCGGCCATCGTTCGCGGCCTAGGCGATGGATCCGTGCGTGCAGCATTTATTAGTGACGAAGGTTTATTGTTGGCAGATGTCAGTGCCCGCGACGGTGAATACACCGTGAATAAATCCATTACTGATATGGAACGGGCGTTGCCACATTTGGGACGATTAGTGGCCCACGCCTACGGCCATATTACCGAGAGTGAGCGCCAGTGGAACGGAGGACACTTACTCGGAAAACACCTAGATACCGTGCGTTGGTATGGTGGCGATCCAATTTTATTACGCGCTGTGACGGGCGATGGATTGGACCTCTTAATTGAAGATTATCGCTGGCTGGGCATGGAGTTAGTGCCATACGAAGCCCGTGCCGAAGGGCCATTTGGCATCACCATTCGTTTACGCTTACAAAGTGCGACGGCCAGTAACACCGCACCAAAATGACGCCCTTGCGCAATGATTTCGGGCAAGAGCTTGGTTTTAGGTAAGGTTTGCTAGTGTAGCGACGTCTTCACAGCCTCCGTCCACAACAACGCCATCGTAAACCATTTAACCAAAGAGGTTTTTTCCATGACTACGTTTGCTCGTTCTCTCGCACTCCTAGCTTTTTTAAGTTGTTTTTCTCTTGGCTTGATCGCCGCCGATAAAAAAGAGGCTGATAAATTTCATTTTGCCCTCTTAGGTGACGCACCTCCGATGTTTAATGCCAATGGCGAAAAGGTCACACCTAAATATCTGCTATCACAAAAATATGTGATTTTATATTTCTCGGCTAGTTGGTGTGGACCGTGTCATAAATTTAATCCCTCGTTTTTTGAGTGGTACAAAGCCAATGGCGGCGGAAAAAATGTCGAAGTTATTTTAGTCGGCAGCGACACCGGCACTGATGGCGTTAAAGCCTATATGAAAGAGCAGAAAATGCCGTGGCTCGCCTTTGAGCAAAATGGCAAACAGTTTGATGCCATAAAAGCTAAATATGGGGCCAAAGGCATTCCGCACGTAGTCTTGCTCAATGAAAAAGATGAAGTATTGGCCAGTAGTTATGTCGACGGAAAATATGTGGGGCCAATGGCACCATTAAAAAAATATGAAGAATTAATCAAAGGCGGAAAATAACTTTCTTGAGAAATAGTAGACTGGCCTGCCGTCCTGCTGTGATTTATCACAGCCCGCATCTTGGCTGATTTTCTTGCCATCCCTACAGGCTGAGTCCATTATTGGCCTCAGTCTGTTTTGTCTCTCCATAGACCTGCCTGAATTCCCAAACGAACAAGTTCCAATCATTGCTCCTGCTCATCGCTAGCTCTTTTTTCTCGCCGCATGGTTAGTAACAGCGTTGATGGATGACTGCCCGGGCTGTCAGTCCACCCATGCAAGTCTTTATATAAAAGTACTTACAACATTTTATGCAGCGAACGCCACGTTAAAGGCGTTGATTCATCAAGACTTGGCTCACGCGCCGTTCTTGAGGCCGAGCAAGTTTCCATGGTTCAGGACGCGACTGGTCCTACCTTATGACACGCGGAGGGCATCCCTATGGCTCGTAATTCCTGGTGCGCATGGTCCTTAGTTCCCAGCTTGTTGATGTTGTCCATGGCGACGATTTACGCCGCCGATAGCGTTCCGGCAAAAGAGCTCAAACCGGCTCCTAATCAAGCTGAGCCCATTACCAATGCGACGCCCACCACGCCACCTGCCACCGCTCCAACGGTAACGCCTAGTGGACAACCAGATCCCACAACCGCTATTGTTGCCGAAGGGCGCTATATTTATCGCCAACGGGATGTCGATGCTTTAGTGCAGATCGCCAGCCGGCACACCAAATTGCGTTTTAGCAAAACCGAAGAAGAAGGATTA
>SYDV01000275.1 GCA_005801395.1 Planctomycetia bacterium
GCGTCTTAAAAGTGGTGAAAAAAGCAGGGACTTATCCATTAGGTATGCTGCAGGTATCGACGGATAATCCACGACTCTTGGCTTTTAAGGATGGCAGCGTATTTATTCCTATCGGCCCTAATTTATGTTGGGCTAATGCGCCTAATCAGTTAGGAAAGTTTAGTTCGTGGTTTGAAACTTTGGGTAAAGAAAAATGCAATCATGTGCGTTTATGGTGTGCCAGTTGGTGTGGGCAAATTGAGGGTGACCAACCTGATAGCTATCGACAAGATCATGCGTGGTTGTTCGATCAGGTATTGGAGCAAGCGAGGAAACACGGGCTGAAAGTAACGGTAGTGATTGATAATCACCACGATTTGGGTTTGGGTAAATTCTTTCCGTATGGGAAGACTTATGAAGAACGGTTAAAATCATTTTTATCAGTGCCAATTGGGGCGCAATATCAGCGACGTTTGCAGTACATATTGGCTCGATGGGGGGCGGATGATACCATCGCGGCTTGGGAATTAATGAATGAATTAGATTTAGCTCAGCCACAACGCGAATCGGCCTTACGGTGGGCTGCCGCTGCCGCGAAAACGTTATCTGATTTTGATATAGATAATCGTTTAATTACCATCAGTTGGTCGGGTGATGACTGGGATTTAGTGGCCAAAATGGAACATATCGATGTGGCACAGATTCATTCGTACGTGCTGGAATGGACCGATAAAATTGGTTTACGCCGCAAGGTCACACGTGATGGCGTTGATATGTTACTCAACAGTGCGGTTCGCGGAAATGGTTTGGGCAAACCATTTTGTTTTAGCGAAGTGGGCTATCAGGGAACCAATGAAGATAACCCAGGAAATGTTGCGGATAAACAAGGCTTATTGCTGCGTCAACAAGCCTGGGCTGGTTTTTTATTAGGTGGCTATGGTAGTGGCATGAATTGGTGGTGGGACGTGTATATCGAACCTCGTAAATTGTGGAAACATTATGGCAGCTTAGCGAGAACGGTGGCCAAATTGAATTGGCGAGACAATGAGTTATTACCACTGACACCAAACAGCGGCGGGGCGGTTCGCGTGATTGGTTGGCAAAGTCCTACTCAGGCGTTGTTGTGGCCACAGGTGCGGGCTGACACTTGGCATGCCCATCTGGTTGAAGGCCATGGTCGATCGCAATTAACCGTGGATCAATCCGTGCGTTTAAGCGGCATGAAGCCACAAACGCGATTCCAAGTGCATTACATCGATATGCTCAGCGGAGATGAACGCTCATTCCGTGAAGTGAAATCAAACGCTGATGGGAGTTTCAACCTCGCTGTCATATCACCCAACGTAGACGTGGTTGTATGGATAGAACAAGCGCAGTAGAATGAAACACGCGAGTTCGACTCGCACAGGAGACTTAGTGCATGCCAATCGTGACAGCCGTTGTTGCCGATGATGAATTGCTCAATCGCGAATTATTGGCAGAGATGTTGCCGCGCTTCAATATTTCCGTGCGCACAGCAAAAGACGGAGTGCACGCATTGAAGGCGATGGAAGCCGAACCGGCCGATTTATTAATTACCGATATTCGCATGCCCGGGATGGGTGGGCTAAAATTATTACTGAAAGCAAAAGAAAAGTGGCCGGAAATGCCGGTGGTGATGATGACGGCATTTGCTTCGGTTGAAAGCGCTGTCGAATCTATGCGGCAGGGGGCATATGATTATTTAATGAAGCCGTTTGGCGTTGAGCAAGTTGAAGCGTTATTATTACGACTTAATGAACGTCAGGGCTTAGTGCGTGAAGTTAAAGTATTGCGCACCATGCAAAAGGAACGTGATCGTCATCAGGCGCGCAGTCTATTGGGCCAGAGCGCAGCGATGGCGAGTGTTTTGAATACGATTTCCCGTGCAGCAAAATCATCAGCGACCGTTTTGGTTCAGGGTGAAAGTGGAACCGGTAAAGAATTAGTCGCCCGCGCGTTGCATGAACAATCCCCGCGCGCGCAGGGACCATTTGTGAAGGTCAATTGCGCGGCATTAACTGAAACGTTGTTAACTAGCGAATTATTTGGTCATGAAAAAGGTTCATTCACCGGTGCGACAGAACAACATCAAGGACGTTTTGAATTAGCTGATGGCGGCACGTTATTCCTTGATGAAATAAGCGAAATAAGCCCAGATTTGCAAGCGAAATTGTTACGTGTTCTAGAAGAGCGAGAATTTGAACGTGTCGGTAGTTCGAAGCCGATCCAGGTTGATGTACGTATTATTGCCACGACCAATCGCGATTTGATGGCGAGAGTCAAACAGGGGAAATTCCGCGAAGATCTATATTACCGCCTGAATGTAATTCCGCTTTCTCTACCACCGTTACGCGAGCGCGAGGGAGATTTGCCCGCGATTATTAAACATTATTTGACGGCTTTTGGTAAAGAAATGGGGGTTAAACCAAAATTGAATGAAGACGGGATGGCGTTGTTGAGCACGTACCAATGGCCGGGAAATGTGCGTGAATTAGTGAACATTGTCGAACGCTTAGTGGTGCTCAATGGTAACGAAGTTTTAGATGCGGCTGCGGTGCGCCGATGTTTGCCAGAACTAGCGGTTCGTGGTGGGCAAACTGTTGCAGCAGCAGCGACGGCCGTGGCGAACGTAAACGTTTTAAATCTAGAAGAAATTGAACGACAGCATGTCCTTAAAGTGCTGGAACAATGCGACAATAATAAGCAAGCGACTGCGGATGCCTTAGGTATTTCTCGTCGCTCGCTCTTTGATCGCCTGGCTCGTTGGCGCGGTGATACGGACGAATAAGCTTCGCCGTAAAACCGATGAGCATTAAACGTCCGGCTTAACAAGCGCGTTATTATAACCTCTTCGCCTTGGTCAGTTTTTGCCAGCAGGTCAGTTTTCATGTCTTTTGCATCCAGGTCGCCTTTACCGTGGTCGGTAAGTTTTCGGCTACCATCACCACAAATGGCACCGAGTGAGACTTGCCGCTTGGTAATATTTACCTAAGACCTGCACTCCAATCACTCGGGTTAGCTACGTAAAACGGAGCAAGCGCGGTGATTTCAACATCAGACTCTACCTCGTTGTTATGGAGATTCGCTTATGCGTCGCGTCGCCCCACTTGCCACCGTTATCATGGCTGTTGCTGTTTGTTTGGCTGCGGTGTCGTGTGCAACCGTGCAACGATACGCGGATAAATTAAATATCTATTCCGTTGAAGAAGAAAATAAGATGGGATTGGACGCCTACACGGAAGTCAAAGCGGGTGAAAAATTATCAACGGATAAAGAAGCGATTGCGATGTTGAATCGAGTCGGCAAACGCTTGGCCGCAACCGTGCCTGATAGTGCTTCGTATGCTTGGGAATTTACCTTAATTGAATCAGATCAAGTTAATGCCTTTTGTTTGCCAGGCGGCAAGGTCGCATTTTATACTGGTATCTTAGCTTATTGTGAAAATGAAGCCGCGATTGCGGCGGTCATGGGTCATGAAATTGGACATGCCGTTGCCCGACATGGTGGAAAACGCATGTCACAAGGCGTGGTCCTAGGTGGCGCCCAAATGGCTTTAGGTGAAATTTTGAAAACTCAGGGTCTGAGTGAATCGACCACCAATATGAGCCTTGCCGCCGTTGGCGGTTTAACCCAAGTCGGTGTGGTGTTACCATTTAGTCGTGGGCACGAATTAGAAGCTGATCTCATGGGGCTCGAATATATGGCAAAAGCCGGATACGAACCAGAGGAATCAGTGAAATTTTGGCAACGATTCGCAGCACTCGGCAGCAGTGGACCAGCATTTATGAGCACTCATCCGCAATCTGATGATCGCGCAAAACAATTGAGTGATAACATGACGCAGGCGAAGGCTTGGTACGCAGGTTCGCCTGAGAAGTTTGGCTTAGGTGCAACGGTTCCAGCACAATATTTAAAGAAAAAGTAAAGGTTATTTAGCGGATTTTTAGCCGTAGCGCCCGTGGGCTGACGCCTGCCGTGCGCTTAATAAAACGCGAAAAAGCAAAGACGTCGGGAAATTCCAATAATTCAGCAATCTCGCTAATAGAATGATCGGTATTGCTCAGTAGGTTTGCGGCAGTTTCGTGTCGTGCTTGATCTAAAAATGATTTGAGCGTCATTGCTGATTGTGAACGAAATAACGATGACGCATGGCCAGGCGAGCAGCCAAGTGCGCGCGCGATACTGGCAACAGTCCAGCGTCGTTGCTCGCCATGTGCGACTAAAGTGCGAACGCGTTCAACTAATGAAGGAGCAATTTCGCTGTCAGGTTGAGGTGTCGCGGCGAGTGCAATAAGCGCCTCTAATAAATGACTAGCCGCATGTTGTCGGCGATAATCGGGGCGTGGATCTTCCACGATAGCCATGAGCGCAGTGCTGATCGATGCCCACCCAGGAACCTGGTCTAATGGAATGGCGTGTGGTGGAGCAGTGGCTCCTTCAACGCGAAATTTCAATGACAGGTGTCGGCCAGGACGTTCGTAGGTAAAGCCATGTTCTAGTTGTGCAGGTAACAGCACTCCTTCACCCGGCTTGAGCAAGACATCATGGTGCGGCGTACGACAACGCATGCGGCCAGTGCGCAGGATTTCGATTTGCCAAAATGGGTGTGAATGCCGGGGAAATTCAAAACCTTTGGGCGAACCGACGCTTTGTACGTACAACACTTCGCAACGAATGGTCGATGGAGCAACTGGTGTCATCATTGATTTTGCCAAATTTTGACGCTTTTCAGCCATGGTTTCTCGCATTCATCAGTTAGATTCCCATGTATACTACCCCACGCCAGCCTTTGTGCTGTCGTCGATTTCGCATGAGGATGAACTATGACTGCCGTCACGAAAAACTATCAGGTTGCCCACTTCGCTGACATTAAAGCGCAGCGCTGCCCCTGCGGTTGGAGTAAACGTGCCTTTGTCACGCCAGATAATCAGGTAGCGACCATCCATTACGTCGATATTCAAGAAGATGCGCGGGTGCATTATCATAAAAAGCTGACGGAAATATATTTGATATTAGAAGGTGAAGGGCACATGGAATTAGATGGCGAGTTAATACCCGTCAAACCGATGAGTACGGTATTAATTAAGCCAGGATGCCGTCATCGCGCGGTTGGGAAGTTTAAAATTGTTAATATTCCAGTGCCAGCGTTTGATCCCCATGATGAGCATTTTGATTAATTTGGAGTTTCATGTTTACCAAAAAGAAAAGCAGTTCCCAAGTGGAACTGCTTTTTTTATGGTAAGTAATTTTTGCACAGGAATGCATTCTGACGTATCCAGGTTGGTCTCATGACCGCTTAGGATTGGTGAGATAAACGGGGAGAATGTCATCAACTTTAAAC
>SYDV01000276.1 GCA_005801395.1 Planctomycetia bacterium
AATGGCCACCTACAAGCAACGATAAATAACCATACCGGCACGCAACAAAGGTGTCGCGATACACAGCCTCTCACACTTAATGTCTGGCATCATATTGCTGTGGTCGCCGACGGCACACAATTATTGTTATATCGTGATGGCCAACAGGTCGCTGCGATACCAAGCCTAGGGCTCGATCGCCAAGCATCAACAGCGTGGTGGCTTGGCACGAACTACAACGGTGCTGATGTGTGGGATGGGCTCATTGATGAATGTGCCATTTTTTCTCGGCCGTTACGCGCCGAGGAAATTCACTCTCTAGCCATAATGCCTGAGAAATGACGCCGAGATCAGGACTCCTATACGTTGCCTTAATTGAGCTTTTCAAACAGAAACAAACAAAGGGGAATGACGAAGAGACTCAAGTCAAAACGGAAGAGGAAATTCGCATAAAAAGTTCACTATTCACTGAGATTTCGCCCTTGTTTCTTTGTATAACCTTTTGTTGACGGGGAGCAAAATTGCGAGGTATCCTTAGATAGGAAAAAACACCGAGCCCACCGGGTGCACATCACCAGAGCGCTGGGAGACCCACATCGCCATCTACCTTGGCAAAAGTCCTGCTGCTTCTGGATGACGCCTCACGGCTGCAGTCCGGCAAACTCGGAAGTCCTCCTACCAACCGCTGGCCCCAGGCCAGCGGTTGCCGTTTTATAGTATTTAATCGCTGTACGAGATTTTCTTAGCGTTGCAGATTTCCCGTAATTCGGAATAGCAGGACTACGAAAAATTCAAACAACCCAGTTCGTTATCATGTGCCATTTCATAATTGATAACAATGGTTCAGGTAAACATTATTTATCAGTAGAAAATCGCTCGACGGGAATGATTTCAGGGCTTTGACTTGAACTAACCCAACTCAATCGAATGAGCATGCCGGATTTTGGTTGGCGATACTCCACTCGTAATTGATGGCGTTTGCTGGCGTCTAAATTGATGGACGCTTGATGATCAGCTAAGCGATCTGCGTTCCAGGCATCAATTAATAATTTATTGTCGACGTGCAAACGAACACCCGCGTCGCTACGAAGAGTAAGAAGATATTTTTCACTGAACAAGGGTTGCAAATAGCCATCCCAACGCACGGAAAAGTCAGACTGACGTTGATCAATAGCGCGATTTTCTAAGCCTAAGTCTGCGCTAATAGTTGGTTCGATGCGATCGAATAATGTTGAGCTGAAGGTGTTGCCCGCAAAATAAGATGCACGCAGACCGGAACGATAATCTTTGGTGATCTCAACAGGACGATGCACGAGTGGTCGAGCGATAGGAGACTGTTTGGCCATAACGGTGGCGTAGTGGCCCGTGGGCACTTCAACGCGCTTTAAGAGTCTCAAATCGGTAATTGCCACCAAACCGTGATCGACTTCCAACCGCGTTGAATTAAGGGATTCCGTGTACTCTAATGTCAGCGCCGTACCGAGCACTTCTGCCTGGGCATTGGGTGTCACAAATAACATCGGTTGGCCAGCTGGTTGTTTGGTAACGTCGGCACTCACGCGCCCCCAGTTCAACACCACTCGTTTACCAACTTGATTCACTGTCGAGCCCGTCGCGGCTAATTGAATTTCAGATCGTTGATCAATATGCAGCACCGTTCGATCCGTATAAAATATATCGGCTAAGGCACCATCGCTTACTTGAATACGGTCACCAGCCAAAAGAGCGAATCCCGATTTTCCAATCACTTCCTGTTTTTCCCGCACGACCACCACCTGTCCTGAAGTTGTGGTAAGCGTCGCGAATGGGACCACCTCTTCGGTTGGCTCTGTCAGCATCAACACAACGGCAATGCTGGCTGCCAACGCGCCTATCGGAATAAGCATGTTAATTGCACGACGTGTTGCAGGACGAATGGGTGCGACGCGTAAAGACGGACGCCGACGATTTGCGTTAATTTCCGCTTCCGTCTGTACCGAACGATTACTGGAATCATCAACCAAATTTTCAACAATACTGGCGCTACTATTGGCGGTTACCTGACGCGCGGCTTCTGACATTAATTCCCATTCTTGCAACACCGTGACAAATTGCGCCCGCATCTCTTTGTTACTGGAGAGCACGCGTTTCATTTCCACGACGCCTTCGTCCGTGAGGCGATTAGCTAAATAATCTTCAAATAAGGCATCATATTTCATGGCTTTATTCCCTGACTTTCTAAGCGCTTACTTAAACACGTCCGTAATTTATCGCGCAAGCGCGACAACATCAGACGAATGGCATTGACACTGCGACCATGGCGGTCGGCCAACGTTTCACATGATTCTTGCTGCCAGTAAAAACCGGCGAGCAAATTAAGATTAAATTGATTGAGACGCGACATGCATTCACGCAACGAAGCACTCATTGCCCGCTGCTGATCGGCACGAAGGTCATCTAAATTTTCCGTCATCGCTTTTTCAACCAAATCTAACAACTCTTGATCTGGGGTTGAAGATTCACGTCCGCGACTGCGGATCGCTTCTAAGGTTTTAAAATGCACAATTTGTCGCACCCATAAAAATATGCCTGTCTCATTGGTGAGATCCTGCCATTTATTCATCACCACCAAATAGGCTTCTTGTACAACATCTTCTGCCTGCGACCAATTGCGCAGCATGGCGTAGGCATAACTCAGCAACGCATCGCGGTATTGGAATACCGACTTCACCACGTCATCACGTGAACGTAAAACACCTTTATCCACCGACGCTCCGGTCGTGGTTGGAACAACTGGCACCGCAATATCGCCTAGTTCAGTCGGCTGGTTGTCCGAATTCGTTTGCGACACCGATGTTACCTCGTGTTTCTAATGCGTGAAAATCACGCGGCATGTCGCGGAAAAGACCATAAATAACAAGCTTGGAATTGCCTGATTTACGTGCTCAAGCGTGGGGTCATTTCCACCTACGCCAATTGGCGCCTCACCTGTCACCAAACAGCGTGCAGGATACACCCTTAACTACCATAATTGAAAGGACTTACGCTGTAGGCCATTGTAGCGTAAAGGTGCTCCCACCGGGACTCGATTCGAGCAAGCGTAAGTCACCACCCTGTCGTCGTTGGCAGCGACGCGCCACGGTTGCCCCCAAACCCAACCCACGAGTTCGCCCGGTAATGAAGGGTTCAAACAAACGCTCCTTAAGAATTTCAGGAACGCCACTGCCCGTATCGCTGACTGAAATTTGGCCATCGATCACGGACACGGTCACGCATCCGCCGACACGACAAGCCTGAACGGCATTACGAATCACGTTGAGCAATGCCTGTCGAGAAAGGTCCGCATCACCCATGGCTCGTCCACGGCCACTGAGGCGCAATTCTACGCCTGCACGTTCTGCTTCTGACATGGATAAATCAACCGTCGTGCGTGCGAGCCATGGTAAATCGAGCGGACGAATTTCCGGTTCACGTTCACGACTATAATAGAGTAAATCGCTGACTAAGTGACCAAGGCGTTCCACTTCGGATAAAATAATATCAACACATTCGCAATCTGGGCCGCTGGTTACCACTTCTCGTAATAATTCTGCATTGGCACTAATGCCAGCTAATGGATTGCGGATTTCATGGGCCACGGTTGCCGACATACGCCCCATCTCGGCCAATGGCCGTAAGCGATCAATTTCGGCTTGCAGTTGTTCACTGCTCAGGGTCTCGCCATCCGGCACTTGGTTGTGTGGCAATGCGCTCATTAAGCCGTCTCGGCTATAATTTCATCGTGCAACGACTCAGACGGATCTAATTCGCGTAATTTATTATAGAGCGTGGTACGATTAATGCCGAGTAATTCAGCCGCGCGACTTTTTTGTCCGCCGGTTTCTGCTAACGCAGCACGTACTAACAACGCTTCCACTCGCGCTAAATTTCGTTCACCTGCCGGTATAATTAAGGCACCCTTGGGTACTGCCGCGGCATCAGTGACTGACGGATGGGAAACAGAAGCCGGGGCTGAGGTCATCAGCGGTGCCATTTGTATATTTTGGATAGGAATACAGGTAAGAATCTCATCCATGCATAAATCTTGCGCTTCAATAATGTCGCCTTCGGCGGTAATAACTCCGCGTTCTACCGCATTTGATAGTTCACGAACATTGCCTGGCCAAGCATATGCTGACATAGCGACACGTGCGTCTTTACTTAATTGCATTTGTGGCCGACCTAACTCAGGTCCTAAACGTTTAAGTAAATGATCGGCAATCGGCAAAATATCTTCTGGGCGTTCGCGCAGCGCGGGAACTTGAATCGGCACCACGCGTAAACGGAAATATAAATCTTGGCGGAAACGACCACCGGCCACTTCTTGACGCAAATCACGGTTAGTTGCGGCCACCACACGCACATCTACGGCCACGTCATTCAATCCGCCGACTCGGCGAAAACGACGTTCTTGTAATACGCGCAGTAATTTAGTTTGGAGCTGCAATGGCATTTCGCCCACTTCGTCAAGGAAGATGGTGCCACCATCAGCAATTTCGAATAAACCGGCCTTACCTTTACTATCAGCGCCCGTGAACGCCCCTTTTTCGTAGCCGAACAATTCCGCTTCGAGCAGATTTTCCGACAACGCCGCGCAATTAATTGCGACAAATTGCTTTTCCTGTCGAGCCGAACGTTCATGAATGGCTTTCGCGACTAATTCTTTACCAACTCCACTTTCGCCCTGAATTAAAACCGTCGTGCCTGGAACACCAGCGACGCGTTTGACTAAGGCCATCACGCGTTTCATCGCCACACCATGGGCAATTAATGACTGACGTCCTGATTGTTTACCGGATAAACGTGCGACTTGACGACCAAGCCGCTGTTTTTCTAACAATAAATTAACCGTCGTGCGTAACCGTTCGAGCTTAAATGGCTTCTCAATAAAATCGGAAATGCCTTGTTTCAAGGCATCAACGGCCAAATCAACACTGCCATGTCCCGTCAATAACACGATTGGAAGTTCGGGATCAATGGCGCGGATTTTTGCGGCAAACGCAAGGCCGTCACCATCCGGTAATTTTTGATCCAACAATACCAGGTCTGGATACGCGTCACGTACTAAGGCGAGGGCCTGTTCCCCAGTTTCCGCTTCTCGCACGGTAATTCCAGAAAAAGCACGGGTAATTGCGTGGCGGATAGATGATTCGTCATCGACAACTAAGATGGTATCACTCATGGTTGAGATCCAGAAAAGAAGTAACAGAGCGCTGTCTTAGACGGCATTACCGAATCATCGGCTACCAAAACTTTCTTTTATCATTGTAAGCTCCTCACAAGATCAGTGTCGATTATTACCTCATAATTTTTCATCGCGCAAGAAGATGTCTGTCAGACGTCGTATAGATCAACGTATGCTAACAACACTTTGTATGGGAATCAGACCTAAACGCTCAGGACGGGCTCCATCATTTCCTGCTTCTAACGGAATGCCGGTCACTGGAGTCGGGGCTTGAATCAACAAACGATCCCATTGCCACTCATTCGCCTTAGGCCCTTGCCACAGCAATCCGGTGGCCCGCGCATATAAACTGATCCCATTCATCGCAGGTATTTGCGCATGACTTGCCATGATACCGATTTGGACATCGCGAATCGCGACATCGCGTAGGGTCGCAATCATTCCGGACTCTAAACGTAAACCAATGATGGCCTTTGATTTGGCAACTTCATTAGCCACGAGTTCAAGTGCATCGCATTCTATTTGACCATTAACCGCATGAATAATAGCGCCGTCGGTAGCAACATTGGCAATCAATCGCGAACGGCTGAGGTTAGCTCGTCCATCGCGTAAATTTAGTGCCGGTACTTGTTGCACCGTACTATCGCTCACGGTGGCAATGCCTTGCAAGTCAACGACGACACCGCCCATTAATTGAGTGTGATTTAAGGTAACCTGCGCGCCACTGATGACCACTTGCCCAGAAATAGCACAATGTTCGAACGTCGCCTTTGCACCGGCCATCGCTTCTATCGCCGCGCCTTGTGCATGAATCATTTCAATGCCTGAAATGGAAAAATTTGCCAGACCTGGTTCGCATCGCACTAACGGAATATCTGCCGCCAATCCGGTATTACTTACTCGCACCCCAGGAGCAGCCGCACGAATCGTGACCCCCGCATGGGCAACACCAAATCGCCACGGACCAGGATAATCACCTGGCTCTAATAATAAGGTTCGCTGTTGTTGTGCGGCACTGGCAAGGACCACCGCAAAAGTTGCGGGCGATACACGTTGGCCAACCGTGCCTTGTGTACTTAACCACCAACCTGCGGCGGCCATACATGCCACAACACCACATGCGACTAACACCACGAAACTACGGCGCGTGGAAGAAGCTTTAACGCGTACCGTTGGATGAATTAGCGCATGTTCTGATGATGATTCACGGCGTATATTCGTGCTAGCGACGCCGGCATTTGGTGTGCTTTTTTGTGTGCTATTTTGTGAGCTATTTTGTGAGCTATTTTGTGTGCTATTTTGCGCTCCGTTTTGCCCCGTCTTTAAAGGAGCTGCGGACGAAGTCGAAGAAGATGATGCGGACACCAAATGTGCCGCTGAGCCCATGGCGTTACTCAGAGCCGCTTCTTGGATTTTAATAATTCCCGGCGCTAGTAATTTAATAGCACCTATGACTTCGTCCCACGTGTTGTAACGGCGCTTTCTGCTCTTTTCTAACATCCGACTCATTAATTTAATTAAGCCTTCACCAGCGCCAACCTGACGCAATTGTTCTAAATCGGCACTCTCCGTCACCTGTTTATACATAATGATGGTTGAACTTTTGCCGTGGTGCATGGTTTGCCCCAACAGCGCGTGATAAACAGACGCGGCTAAACTATAAATATCGGCACGTTGATCGAGATCGATTTCGCCGAAGGCTTGCTCTGGCGGCATATAATGGGGTGTCCCTAATGCCATACCGGCACCAGTTAACATGCCTTTGCTTTCTTCTTCGTCTGGCGCACCGCCTTGCACGATAACTTTGGCTAAACCAAAATCACATATCTTGGCGCAAAACGGTTCTGGCACATGGGGCCGTGGCGGCGCCAACATGAGGTTCGCCGGTTTCACATCGCGGTGTAAAACTCCGTGATCCCAGGCATATTTGAGCGCCATGGCCACTTGCCATAAGATAAGAATGGCCTGGTCTTCGGGAACCTTACCACGTTCGACCATGCGTTGTTTTAAGCTCGGACCTTTAACCAATTCCATGACTAAATATCGCTGTCCCTCAACTTCTCCGGCAGCTAATGACTGAGTAATATGTGGATGTTTCAACCGCATCGACGCGCGGGCTTCACGTTGAAAGCGACGCGCATTCTCAGCATTACGTGCTAATTTAGAGGATAATAATTTAACTGCTGCTTCATCGCCTTTTTCATTAACCGCACGAAAGACATCGCCCATACCGCCGCTACCAATGCGTCCTTGCAGGACATAGCCTTCGACTTCCAACGCACGAATAGAAGTTGAGCTAACATATTTGCGCAGATCCCGCGCTTGGACATCGGTGACAAAACCCATTTCTAATATGAGAAACCACAAACCACGCTCGACCCCACGGTCAGCTAATTCCTGTTGTTCCTTTTTGGCTTTGTCGACCTGCTCCATGGTCAACACACGGTTGTCGAGCGCCAATTGCACCAGTCGGTGATCTTCCATGACCGAGGATTGTACCACGCGATTTGACTCACGCGCAACTTAGAGTCTGTGCTTAAGAGCGAGGATGAAACTTGCGATGCACTTCAACCAATCGTTTCGCGTCCACGTGCGTATAGCGTTGGGTGGTGGTTAGGTTGACATGACCAAGTAGTTCCTGCACCGAACGCAGGTCAGCGCCGCCTTCTAACAAGTGGGTGGCGAAACTATGGCGCAGCAAATGGGTATAGACCGGTTTATTGAGCCCAGCACGCAAACCGGCATCACGAACTATTTTCCACAGGGCTTGGCGCGATAGCGGTTTGCCGCGCTGAGATAACAGCAAACGTGTTTGTCGCTGGCTGGGATCTAAGGTTGGACGCAAATCGCTGAGGTACCGCCGTAAAGCCGAACGCG
>SYDV01000277.1 GCA_005801395.1 Planctomycetia bacterium
ATAGTCATATACCCATTGGAATGAATTTCTTCGCCTGGCGAGAGTACGCCAAATTCCAACCCCGCTAAGGTGGTACATAATTTCATGGCCGATCCAGGAGGTTGATCTGGCATCGTGGCATAATTGAGTAATGGATCACCAGCGGTCTTTACTAATTCGTCATAGTTAGTGCGTAAGTCATCAATTTTGTATCCAGGCGTACTGGCCAGTGCAATTATTGCTCCGGTATGACAATCAATTAAAGCCAATCCGGCTCGTCCTTTGCCAACCGTTTGAGCTTTTTTCATTCCGTCCGTGGGAATGCCAAGTGCACCTGCTAAATCAATCCAATTGGTCAAACTGTCCTCTGCCAGCGTTTGTAATTCCATGTCTAATTCGGTCGTGACATCAATTCCAGGTAATGGCGGGTCGTCGCGCAATACCCGTGGTCCATCAGGAGTACGTACGCGTACGAGAGCGCCTGGCGCACCGCGCAACATGGAATCATAAGTTTTTTCTAATCCCGTGGTGCCTTGCCAGGTGATTTCCCCTGGATCTTCCGGATCTTCGCCTCGGCGAATCATGCCAATTAAATGGCTCGCTGATCCTGGGAACGGATATTCGCGTCCCAAGTCAACTTGCAGGCCTACGCCAGGCAAAATAGCAGCACTGCCCTCATATTGTTTTGCGAGATCCGCTGGCGGTATGGATCCAATGCCAGCTAATCGAACGGCAATGGCATGTGGTACATTTTCAATGAGTGGGATTAAATCTAATCGCGTTTGTCCGGCCCAGGCGCGGTCGGCAAGTGTACGCGCACGATTCAGCGCAAGCTCGACGTCGAGTCGGTTAATGGGGTGTCCTAATGCGGTCAGTTGCTGGGCCAGTCCAGCGCATAGCCGATCATATTTTTCCAAATCAAAGACCAGGTGACGAAATTTAAATTCGCGCTCACAAGTGATGACTCGTTGGCGTTCGGCGTGTTCGGTAATTAATCGTCCAATCAGATGCGGATCGACAGAAAAAGTGGCGGCAATACGGCGTTGAATGTGGGTAAATAATCCCTCAGCATCTGGAGGATCACCTTGCACTAATAAAATACGTTCACGCAACCCAGGGACGTCAGTTATGGGTAATTCGTGCATGCCGACTTTGTCGGGCAATAACGGAGCAATACTTTCTGCGCGCGCGGCAGGAGCAAAATAATAAGCAGTTTGCGGAGCAGGTTCGCGCACGGCAGAGAGCGCGCGGTCCAATCGGTCATGAATTAATTGCGGTGTTTCTCCTAATAAACTGGAGAAAACCATTTCCGCTTGTTCACGTCGATCGGGATCAATTAAGCGCACTCGTTGCTGGTAGGGAGTTCCATCTTCTAATAACAGGGAAAAAACGAACGGCGGTAAAAATGGTTCAAGAACGGGCGCTAATTTGCCGTGACTATGGGCTTGCTGAGTACTGAAATCTGAATCGAGAATTGCCATTGCCCCGATGAATTCACGTTCAGTGATAACCTGCATGGGCTGTCCCCAACGCAGACTAATTTCTAGCTCCAAAGCAATGCGAGGATCTTCCACCACGAGATCACTGGCGACTAAGGCGGCGACCTCTCCATCTTGTTGGCCCCCCGTTGGCGCTAATGCCCGACGCGGAACCGTGACTAGGCGTAAATCCGCTGTGCGTTCACGACTGCCTCGTCGGGCGGCCACGCCTGGGTGATTAAATAATTCTTTGGTTAAAACATCTCGTACAGCAATGGGTGGTTTTCGTAAACGAATGGCTAAGTCTGCGACGAGCGCATCAAGTTGTTGTTCGCCGAGTCGCCAGATCGGCAAATCACGGCGTGCGCGACCACCTAATTCGACATCAGCTAAGACGACGCCTAAATGATAGATGGCTTGGTTGTCGACGATGGCGGTGCCGTTGCGGTCCAATATTCGCCCGCGTCGTGGTGGAATGACTTCCTGTACTAAACGAGATTGATCGACGGCTTGCGCTAAACGTTCGCCTTGCACCAACTGCAAATCCATTAAGCGCACCCAAAAGGTGGCCATCACTAGCACGAACAGCACAGCCAAGAGCCAAATGCGGTCGGTCATGGTAGGGAAGTATGCTGTGCTTGTGCGATGATCCTAGCGTGCTTCAGCCTCCGGGATGGTCAGTGGTCCTAGGATCGGCTCGTCTGATCCTGCTAATAAAACCAGATCAGTAGCTGCTGATGAGACAATCGCCGCAGCCTATCAGGATAAAGTGTTGGCGGATGACCGGATCACTACAGGCTGCGGCCCATGAATAATCCGACTACGATCGACGGTGATAAGCTGTATGCCAAAATTGCTTGGCGCATCATTCCGTTCCTCTTCATTCTTTATATCGCGGCCTACCTTGATCGGGCGAACGTCGGGTTTGCCAAGACGATGTTTCAAAAAGATCTAAATCTGAGTGATGCCGCTTACGGTTTTGGCTTTGGATTGTTCTTCATCGGTTATTTTCTCTTTGAGGTACCGAGCAATCTGATTTTGCAAAAGGTCGGCGCTCGACTGTGGATTGCGCGTATTATGTTGAGTTGGGGCGTGGTTTCGTGTTCGTTTATGTTTATGTGGAATGAAACTAGTTTCTATGTGTTGCGCTTCCTGCTCGGTGTCACCGAAGCGGGTTTCTTCCCTGGGATGATTTTATATCTGAGTTATTGGTTTCCCGTTCGTTTGCGCGCGCGCATGGTGTCGCGTTTCATGGCGGCCATTCCTATTTCGTTTATTATCGGTGGGCCATTGTCTGGGTTAATTCTCAAAGGCATGGACGATGTTGGCGGCATGCAAGGTTGGCAATGGATGTTCCTTTTAGAAGGCATTCCTACTTTAATATTGGGCGTGATGGTGTTCTTTTATCTCACCGATCGTCCAGCTAAAGCCGGTTGGTTGAGCGAACCAGAAAAAGAATGGATAGAGGCAGATCTGGAATTGGATCGCGCGCGCATTGCTGATGGCGGACGAAAAGATTTAGCAGGTGCGTTTGTTGATTTGCGCGTTTGGTACGTCGTATTGCTTTATCTCACCAATGTCATGGCGAATTATGGACTCGGCTCGTGGATGCCGTCAGTGATTGAGGACAGTAATCCAGCGCTGAAAGCAAGTAATCCAGATGCGGCATCGCAGCGGGCTGCGCTTTTGACCGCGATTCCATGGGTCGTCACCCTAATCGCAATGGTTACCAATGGCTGGCACAGTGATAAAACCAATGAGCGCAAATGGCATTTCGCTATTCCGCATGTCGTTGGCGCTGCGGGATTAATTGGCACGTTATTCTTTTTTGATAACACCGTCATGCTGATTATTTGTTTATGTTTCGCTGCCGCCGGTATCAATTGCGTGCTCGGGGTATTTTGGGCTCTACCGGCATCTTTCCTGACGGGAGCTGCCGCTGCTGGCGGCATTGCGATGATTAATTCACTGGGCAACCTCGGAGGCTTCATTGGTCCTTATACTCTGGGCGCCTTAAAGCAGGGTTTTGGAGATCCCGCACAGAGCATAGTTATCCGCTCGTTTACCAACCTGGGTATCGATAAATTATTGGGACCAGAATTCATGAATAAAATGCAGCATGGCTTTGGCTATACTGGCGGTTTCATCGCGATGGCCTGTTCGCTAATCTTGGGCGCGATTTTGGTGCTGATGTTTAAACCGAAAAAAGCCGCCAAATAATTTGGCGGCTTGGGTCAGTGCGCACTTGAAAAATCTGACGCTATTCGGCGTTCCCTGCCGGACGCACCTGCGTTGGTTCGCGTTTGGTTAAATTATCGCCTAATTCAGCGCGAAATCGTTCAGCGAGTTTTTGCATGTTGGCGACGACTTCCGGATTGGCGGCGGCGACATTCGTCGTTTCATTTTTATCTGAACTAATGTTGTACAGCGCTAAGGTGGCGTTCACCATTTCGTAGGCGACCGGTTGTCCTGCGCTGCCACCTGGGCGACCGTTCAGCGAGCGATAGGGATGTGGCAATACTAATTTCCACTGACCGCTGATAACGGCCTGTAGATCATTTTTATTGTAATAAATCGCATAGCCATCGTGTGGATTGGTCGCGCCATCGGCATGAGATAAAATGGGCCAGACATTCTTGCCATCAATCAGATGGTTTGGTAAAGTGCTTCCAGTTATATGCGCCAGCGTGGGCATCACATCAATGGTCATGAGGGCCTCATCGCAGGTACGTCCGGCGGGAATATGGTTCGGCCAGCGCATAAGACAGGGGACACGTACGCCTCCTTCCCAACTGGTACCTTTGCCTTCTTTTAAACCACTCGTGCTTCCGGCGTGATCGCCGTAACTCAGCCACGGACCATTATCGCTGGTGTAAATGATTAGAGTATTATCGCGTAAATGGTGTTTATCCAAGATGTCCATGACTTGCCCGACCGACCAATCAATTTCTGAAATGACATCCCCATATAGTCCAAGCTCGGTTTTCCCTTTGAATTTGTCAGACACAAACAGCGGCACATGCGGCATGCTGTGCGCTAAGTAGAGAAAGAATGGTTTATCTTTATTCTGTTCAATAAATCGTACCGCATGCGTGGTATAGTCGGTGGTTAATGTCGTTTGGTCGGGATTGAGCGCTAAAACTTTTTCGCCTTCCATTAGTGGTAGTGGTGGAAATTTGGCGGTGGGGTGATTGGGCCACATGTCATTGCTGTACGGTAAACCATACCAGGAATCGAAACCATTATTGGTTGGTAAGAATTGCGGCTTATCCCCTAAATGCCATTTACCCACCGCTGCAGTCGCGTATCCACGGGCTTTCAACATTTCGCCAATTGTCAGCTCATCCGCATGAATGCCGATTTTTGAATTGGGCATTAGGGCGCCAGAAAAACCAACGCGGTTTGGATAACAACCGGTCAGTAATGCGATGCGTGATGCCGAGCACACGGCTTGGGCGACATGGAAATTCGTAAAGCGCGTACCATGTTCGGCTAGGCGATCCAAATTCGGGGTGGTAAACCCTTTTGCACCAAAACAGCCAATGTCACCATAGCCTTGATCATCCGTAAATATGATGACCACATTTGGTGGACGTTCAGCCGTAGTGGCAAACAGCGCCGCCATGAGTGGTAGGACAAATCGAAATGATAATGACATGGGGCGCTCCAGTTTGGGACGGAAGCAGGGGTGAGAGCGTAGATCAACTACCGATCAGTTCGGCTTTTGTGGTAAAGAACATGGCATCAAAATGCTCTAAGTCCATGTTAAACAGTTGGATAGCGAGAATCATTTCATCAGTGAAAGGATGCGAACGGCGCCCCTGATTCGAGGGTATGATATGTCCAGAGGTAAGACCATGCAGAAGCATATCGCCATTATCACCATCATCGTTTTGAGCTGTTTTTCACCCAGCGTTTTCGCCGCCAATGAAGCGAGCAAGCCACCGAATGTTGTGGTGATTATTTCCGATGATCACCGCTGGACCGATTATGGTTTTATGGGACACCCGCAAATTCAGACGCCACATATTGATCGATTAGCTAAAGAAGGACTGACATTTGGTCGTGGCTACGTGCCATCGAGTTTATGTTGCCCTAGTTTAGCTTCCATTATTTCGGGGATGTATCCGCATCAACACAAGGTCACCAGTAATGACCCTTCACCAGTTCCTGGGCAAACAAAAGAACAATGGTTTGAAGCTGGGCGCCAGATAATGAATCAACATATGGCGGCAGTTCCAACCTTACCACGGATATTAGGCGAACGTGGTTACCTCAGCCTGCAAACTGGTAAATGGTGGCAGGGACATTTCAGCAATGGTGGTTTCACCCATGGCATGACGAAAGGCGGTCGCCATGGCGATGTCGGATTAGATATCGGTCGTAAATCGATGCAGCCAATCACCGACTTTATTGGCGAAGCAAAAGCCGCGGACAAACCATTTCTCGTTTGGTATGCGCCGCTTATGCCGCATGACCCACATACACCGCCAGAACGCTTGTTTAATAAATATAAGGATAAAAATCCGTCGCCACATGTCGCACGCTATTGGGCGATGATTGAATGGTTTGATGAGACCATCGGCGATTTGCGTTCGACCTTAGAAAAGCAAGGAGTCGCAGATAACACGATCATCGTTTATGTGGCGGATAACGGCTGGATTCAAAATGCGGAAACGACAAAATACGCGCCAAAATCAAAGCAGTCTCAATATGACGGTGGCGTGCGTACGCCCATCATCGTGCATTGGCCCAAACAGATCGCTCCACGGATGGCCTCTGAGTTAGCTCAATCGATTGATCTTTATCCGACGCTAATGAAAGCCGTTGGAATTCCTATCGCCGCAAATCTCCCAGGTATTGTATTAACCGATGAAGCAGCCGTAAAAGCACGTACGACGATTTATGGTGAATGTTTTACTCATAATTCCCAAGACTTACAGGTGCCGTCAAAGAGTCTGCGTTGGCGATGGATAATTGATGGGAATATGAAATTAATTGTTCCTGATAAAACCAATCAACCGAACGATGTCGTTGAGTTTTACGATCTCACCGCGGATCAATTTGAAGAG
>SYDV01000278.1 GCA_005801395.1 Planctomycetia bacterium
TAGATAATAACTAAAATATTACTGTAGCGTCCTCGCTCATGTACGTGCGATCACCGATTACGCGCGCCATTAATGGCGAAGATCTTTTACAACTTGGAACCGCAGCGAGAACGAAATTTGATTAAAAATATGACTTTTTTCCCTGGGCTGAGCTCAAGGCACAAAGCACTCTAATCCAAGTGGTAAATCACAACTCTATACAAATGGCGTTTTTTTTGCGAAAAGTTTCGCGCTCAACGAGTTGAACATCACCACAGAAAATGCCTAGCCGCGCATCACATACCCCTATTGCCCCAGGGCCAGACCGCGATGCAATGTTGGCGAAATGCCTGTCATTACGCCGCGCGCCATTGCTGTTTTAGCCTTAATCGGCGCCTGTATCTGTTGGGGTATTAGTTTCCCTATCATGAAAGGCTTGGCACAAATCCAGCAAGAAACAGCTCCCGATGCCAGCTGGTTCATTTCGTCTTGGGCTCTCGTACTTCGCTTTTTATTATCCGCAGCCATCGTGGCCTGGTGGTGTCGCTATATCATGCGCGATATGACGCGCGCAGAATGGTCCCAAGCCCTGGGTTTGGGAGTTTTCACAGCTAGCGGCATGTTATTTCAAATGGATGGCCTGAGCTACACCAGTGCGTCTACCTCGGCATTTATCACCCAGGGATACTGTATTTTTTTACCGCTGACTGTCGCAATTATGACGCGAAGATTCCCTGCCCTCCATGTCATACTATCTGCGATCATGGTAATGGCAGGCGTTGCCATATTAGCACAATTAGATTTCTATGATTTTCACCTAGGTCGTGGCGAATTGGAAACCTTAATCGCCTCACTCATTTTTACGGCGCAAATTCTATGGGTCGATCGCCCCGCTTATGCGCGCAATAATATGGGTCGCGTTAGTGCCGTCGCATTCACCACCACTGGCTTACTGCTCCTGCCCGTGGTATTTCTAACTATGCCGTCTTTAGGGCATTTAGCTTCCGTGTATGCCTCTGCTCCCGCTATTGGTTGTATCGTATTGCTCATCTTTATTTGCACACTGTGCGGCATGTTGTTAATGTTTTATTTCCAACGCCGCGTCGGAGCCGTCCCAGCTGGCATTATTTATAGCAGCGAACCCGTGTTCGCCTGTCTCTTTGCTTTTTTCATTCCTGGATTGCTATCAGCATGGTCTGGGATTGCTTATGCGAATGAAGAACTCACCCGTAGCCTCATCGTTGGTGGAAGTTTAGTCCTGGCGGCAAATCTCGTAGTTCAATTAAAACCACCAGCGCAAACCACTTTACCGCAATAAAGCTACGCCTTTGCTTGCCGAGAGAACGCTCTGCGGTACTGGCAATTCATGAGCGACAAATCTCCTACGCCTACGTCAACTCCACAAACCGAGTCCCATATAATAAGCCAGGCCTGGGTGAACTGTTTAAAAACCATCAGCACGGCGCCCGATGCCGCACAAGCCTGGGCGAACAACGGCGTTTCTTATTTACAATCATCGTTTGGGGCTCTGCGATTATTCAGTTCCACGCGCATTGAATCAGCAGCAGATAATCCGGCACAAGATGAAACTCATTATTTTCTCATTCCTACTCCAAACGGTTATGCCCTCGCTGAACGCCGACGTTTACCTGTTGGGTGTGGCTCGGTAAATTCATTGCCCAAAGTGCGTATATTTCATGTTCACGATCAGGCTGGAATTGCGCTATTGGAAGAGCAATTGCTGAATGTGCTGGCAAAAGATAAACGCCGCGGCCCAGGGCTCGACGCAGACCTTGCCAATCGACTGGAGTCCATTGGTGAAGAAATTGATAACCAAAGTTCTCTGATCACCGGCGGATTAGTAATGCTGGGCAGTGCGATTGCGATTGCCAATCCACTATTGGGAATTGGCATCGCGGCCAAAGCATTGCTCCCTGGGCTCGGTTCAAAATTAACCAAGCTCGGCCTAAATGTTGCTGCTGATTCGGTTCGTCATCTCGGTGATTCCTGGCGCGAACAAAGCGCACGTAAGGAAGCACAGAACGACATCAAACGCTTAAAACCAAACATAGTCGTTGACCCCGTGCTCACATTTATTGATGGCTTGGTTGTTCGTGGCGCTGAAGCAGATCCGCAAATGAGCGAACTGGAACATTTGCCCCAATGGTGGCGAAATCGCGATCAACGTCTAACGATGTCCGTTGTTAGTGATGTACTGCAAACACAGAATCCTTGGCCAACTTGGCTGACTGCCATTCGCAAACAATTGAGTCAATTGCCCGCTTCATAATCAAAATTAAATTGGATTCTGCTACATGTGATTAATCGTAAACGCAAATCCCAACCATGGCCATAAAAGCCAAGCAATGGCACTAACGATGAGCGTCCAACGTCGGGGATGGTACGGATGCAAAAAGGGCAATCCGGCCAATATTAAAAACAACAGCACAAATCCCATATTACCCAACAACGTATGGTATTGAAAACGTGGAACCGCTGTGACTGCGGCCAGCGGGCCCAAGAGCGTACACGACACTTCAAACAGTGACCAACGCATCGCCCCAACCGTCGATAAAAAACCAAAGGCCATACATTCGCTAAACGTCCAAGCCATGACAGCCAAACGCCAGCGGACTTGTTTTTTGATAATCGCGGTGGGTACCCTGGTAACAGAATCGGCAGAGGTACCTGCGGAGGTATCAATCGCGTCCTCTGAGGATGTATCCGTTGATTTGGACATTCATCTCTTCTATCGCTGAGGCGCTCAAGGGGAACACTGGGATTCGTATTACAAACCCGTGCATACCACTTACGTATCATTCACAGTATTGGCGCTGTGACACTATGGCGGAACATCTTCTTGCTGTCCGAAGAATTAGATCTTGCGCCATAGTATCACGGAGTGTGAGTGGAGCCCAATGCTATTAAGCTAAGAACAGATTTACTGGAGGACCAGAGGACCGGAGGGCCGTAACTGATTTCTTATACGAAATTTTCCTTTAAAGAGCGCATTTTTCTTATTTTTTAAATGAACTCTCTTAGCGCCCTCCGTTCCTCTGGTCCTCCTGTGCATGTCTTCTCAACTTTATAATTCTTAGTTTAATAGCATTGGGAGGAGCCCCGCAACAACGGGGAACAACCTAGCCGAGTCGATCATGAACCTTTGGTTCCGGCTCGGCTGGGCTGTGTGATGCTTTCCATTCGGGTCTAGCCGCTGTGCCATGACATGATTTACTGATAACTATGCCCCACATCGTCATTATCCCTGGTTCCAACCGTGCTGGCGCCAATTCCCTGCACCTCGCCAATCAAGTCAAAGGCCATTATGAAGAGCTCGGTTGTACCACCGATGTGTTAACCATGGATTTGGAGGCAGACTTTCTGGCCCCAACAGCTTATCAAAATAAGACCCCCGCCATCACCGCGCGTGTCGACCGTTATTTAAAGGCTGACGGCGTGGTATTTATTATTCCCGAATACAATGGTAGCTACCCCGGCGTACTCAAATTATTTGTCGATATGTTGCCAGACAAAACCAGTTTCAATAAACGTCCATGCGCCTTTATTGGAATCGCTTCGGGTAATTTCCAGGCACTACGAGCCGTCGAACACTTCCAAGGCATCGCA
>SYDV01000279.1 GCA_005801395.1 Planctomycetia bacterium
AGTCGACGAAGTGTGCTGCCCGATGCGGTGCGTTTCTCTACGCTTTATCGCGCAGCTTGCGCCGATTTAGCTTTGGCTGACGCCTACCATTTACCAGCGAACGCGGTGAATTATTTACATCGTTTAGTGGCGCGATCGCATTTGCGTTTTTATCGTCGTCTAGCGTTTGATTGGCGAAATTTGGCGCATCAGTTTCTGATCGAAGTTCCAGGTCGGCTGTACGGAGATGGCTGTTTGCGCGTCGCGCTGTTGTCATTTTACGGAACGTTCTTGCTGAGTGCCATTTATGGGGCGCTTATGCCAGAACAGGCCGTGGCTTATATTGGTGCCGGAATGAGCGATGATTTACGTGAAATGTACGCTGAACCGCCAAATCGTCGCGAGGCTGATGAAGGCGCAGTTATGTATGGTTTTTATATCAGTAATAACGTCGGCATTACGCTATCCTGTTTTGCTAGCGGCATTTTTGCCGGAATCGGTTCTCTATTATGGTTGACGGCGAATGGTGTTTTTCTTGGTTTTTGTTTCGGCTACATGGTGACGGTCGATGCTGCGACCAGTGATCATTTTTTTGAGTTTGTAACGGCGCATGGTCCATTTGAATTAACTGGAATAGCTTTGGGAGGCGCCGCTGGTTTACGGCTAGGTTTAGGGTTAATTCGCACCAAGGGATTACCGCGCCTAGAGTCGCTCATGGCTTCGGCGCGCGAGTCGGTGCCGATTATTGCCGTTGCCGCGTTATTGGTCGCTACAGCGGCTCCTATTGAAGCCTTTATTTCTCCTTCGGCGCTACCGTGGTGGTGCAAGACGGCTATTTGTATTTTATGCACGTTATTAATTTTAGGTTATTTAGTCGGGTTAGGATATTTCGCGCACAAACGTCTGCGTGCCACAGGAAATGCTGACGCACAGGCTAAATTGCCAGTTAAGGCTGGTGCGTTGTGAATATAGATCACACCACGATTGTTGTGCGGGAGCGTAGCCTGCCCGAATTATATGATTTGGCACTCTTAGTGTGGCGTCGATATTTATGGCCGTTGTTCATTTTAGGGGTAATCGGCTGCGTACCGTTTGTGTTATTTAATTGGTGGCTGTTGTCCGCGCCAGAAACGGATCGTCCTTGGGGTTATTGGTATTGGTGTTTATTACTGTTGGCCGTTCAGGGGCCTTTTGCAACGGCGCCTATAACGGCTTATTTAGGTTCAGCTCTATTTGATGACCAGCCACGCATTGGTAAGGCTCTGCAACAAGCGTGGGGTCATTGGTGGGCATTAATCGTGTTCGGATTATGGCGTGGCCTATTAGGGTTATTCCCGTTCCTTTTGGTTTTCTGGCCTCCGCATGCCGTTGAAGTAGCCGTGTTAGAGCGTCAGAAATTACGTGCCACTTGGAAGCGGGCAAATGCCTTGCGTGCGGTTTGGACGAGTGAATGGTCAACGCATCTTTTGGTAGGAGGGGGTTTATTAATTATCGGTTTATTCGCTCTGGTTGATACGGCGACCACGTTGTCGTCGCTCTTAATGCATGCTGAACTACTTGGTGATGAGGAAGGCTGGAGTCAATATTTACCAAATGCGAGCATTGCTCCTCATATTGCCTGTTGGTTAGTATTAATCTTTCTCGCCGTTGTACGATTTCTTGCCTATATTGATTTACGAACCCGTCGTGAAGGTTGGGAAATTGATCTGGCGATCAAACGGGAAGTCAGTCGATTAGGACCAAGCGCATGAGAAGTCACGGCTTGTATCGCGTCTTATTGTTATTTTTTCTGTGCTTTGGGGTGTTGTCTGCTGCCGATGACCCTATCCGCGAGGTGTTGCAAAGTCAGAAGCCGATTTGGTACGATAACGCAGCGGATGACTGGAAGCGAATCGCCGCTAAAGTGCCAGAAAAAAAAGATTCGTCTTCGGCTAATTCATCAAATGGTATCGGTTCTCTCTTTGCTTACGTGATGATTGGCGTGGTTGCCATTGCCACGGCGTGGTTGCTCTATCAATTGTTTCGCAATCTCACCATTGATGCGAGCGTGCCGTTGGTTGAGGAACGACGTGCCGCTGTCGCGCGCGCAGTTGCCGATTTATCGGCTTTGCCATTTTCAGAGAGTGATATCACTGATCCTGAAGCTGCGCTGGCACAGGCGCGCGCACATTATGACTGGCGTAAGGCCGTGGCTTGGAGTTATGCGCTGCATTTGGTCGAACTGGATCAAGCGGGCATTCTAAAAATAACCAAAGGCACCACCAATAGAGGTTATTTGCGCCTGGTTAATGACTGGGTTGGCGATTCGCAAAAACGAATCGTCATTCCCAGATTATTAGAAGATGCGATTGCGACTTTTGAACGCACGTGGTTTGGACATCACGTTGCAGATGAGCTTATATTGCAAACGTTGGAGTTAGGACGTGAACAATTTAAATCCTTAGTCGAACGAGAGAAGGATCTCTCCACATGACTCGGACTTTTCCTATTCGCATGTGTCGTCTGTGGTTTGTGTTAGTGACCGTGGCGCTATTAAGCAGCTGTGGTGATCCGTTAGATGCACGGTACGCAACGACTGAAACTGGCAGCATAAATGGCTGTTCGATATTTAAAGCAGCACTAGCTCCACATTGTGACCTTCGCGCCGTGCATTTATTAAGCCCTCGACTGGAGGAACAGCATGATTTACTTATTCATGTGGCGCGACAGCGCGAGGTCCCTGATGCGGAAGCGTGCGATTGGATCGAAAGTTGGTTATTAGATGATGTGAACCGGCAAGCCGTATTGGTGCTGCGTAATGGTTCACTGACTTCTTGGCTGTGTCGTCGTTGGGCAAAACAGGCGCGAGCTGAAGCTGATCGCGTTCCCAAAGAAGCTGAATCGTTACGTGCTTTGGCAGCCCAATTAGACAAGCGCGCCGATGCCGACGAAGAACCTAGTCCACATGAAAAGGCGTTGGTTTGTCAGCTATTCTCGTGGAAATTTCGTCCGGCAATTTCCCCAACCACTCTGACGGGCCTTGGATTATCCGACGTGCCCTTATCCATGAGTATTGGCGGATTTATTGAGATCGATAAATTGAACAGCGAAATAGAAAAGCAGGCGAAAGAACAAGCGAAAAAGAATAAAGAGAAGGTGATAAAAGCCGAGCGTGAAGAGGTTGCCTATGCGAAACCGCTCATCCAGGTACAGGTATCGAGTTCTTTAATCCCCGGGTCAAATGCGAAAGATGAATTTATTCCATGGGCCGTAGAAATACCGATGGGAAACTATAGTCGTCTCGTGGTGGTGTCCGACGCGCTGCCGCTGTTGGACGGGGCTCAGCCGGATGTGGCCGCGCGTAAATTAATGCAGGCTTTAATTACGGATGTGGTCGAATTCCATGGTGATAAACCACGTGCCGCTTGGGTAAATCAGTTACGGGTACGCGAAGAAAGTGGACCGCCAAATCCGTTGATCGCAGTGCTTACGACGGCACCCATTGCTTGGATTTCGTGGCATTTAATTGCGCTATTAGTCGTTATTGCTTTTTCCGGAGCTGCCTGGCTCGGCCGTCGTGATGCGCCGCGTGATGATCGACATGATCGCTTTTCGCGTCACGTACTGGCACTTGCCACACGGCTGCGTGAAACTCAGCAAGCGAGTTGGTGTGTGCGGGCCATTGCTCGCGTCACCCTACGTCACCGTGAATTGCCACCGTCTTTGCCTGATGAAGCGAGTGCACGCGAGTGGTTAAAAACCACTGCGAGCGCGGCTTCGCCTTCTTTACCACCGAACCCGTCCGCACCAAAGAGGTCCCTATGACCAACGAATCTCAAACGCCATCAACTGAAGAGTTGGAACGAGCTGCTCAACAAATAACCGCATGTCGTAATGAGTTATCAAAACTCTTTATTGGCCAAAATGATTTGGTCGATGGCGTGCTACGTGCCGTGCTGGCTGGTGGACATGTCTTGGTCGAA
>SYDV01000280.1 GCA_005801395.1 Planctomycetia bacterium
CAAACGCAAATTAATCGTATTCCTAAACTACTAGAAATCTGGGCCGGTACCTATTCCGAACCCAAAGAACCTACCTATATTCACAGAGGTGGCGATCCCATGAAACCTGGAGCTGCCGTGGTTCCTGCAAGTCTCAGCGTGTTGGATCAAGTTACCAAGCCATACGCACTAAAGTCCGATGCCAGCGAAAGCGAACGTCGTCTCGCACTCGGGCAATGGCTCGTCTCAGATAATCCGCTCACTGCCCGTGTTCTCGCAAATCGCGTGTGGCACTACCATTTTGGAACAGGCATCGTCGACACCCCAAGTGACTTCGGATTTCTTGGTAGCCAACCTACCCATCCCGAATTACTCGACTACCTCGCTCAGCGGCTCATCGCGAATGGCTGGAAAATCAAGGAACTGCATCGCGAAATTCTGCTATCGCAAACCTACCAACAAAGCTCCGTCTATCGAAACGACGCCGCTAAAATTGACAAAGATGCACGCCAACTCTGGCGCTTCCCCCCGCGCCGACTTAGCGCCGAAGAACTACGCGACACGATGCTTGCCATTTCGGGAAAACTCCAACTCGAACCCATGGGCGGTCCAGGATTCCGTTTATATAAAGTCACGCAAAATAATGTCAGTACTTATTTTCCACTCGATAGTCACGGCCCAGAAACCTATCGACGCGCCGTTTATCATCAAAATGCCCGCGCCAGTGTCGTCGACGTCCTCAACGATTTCGATTTACCGGATATCTCTTTCGCAGCACCAAAACGTGCGAATACAACCACTCCGTTACAGACACTCACACTATTTAATCATAGCTTCACCATCGACATGGCCGCAGCGCTTGCAGCACGATTAAACGACACAGATCCTGTCGGCGATGCCTATCTATTTACTTTCCAACGCCTACCAACAGCACACGAACGTGAGTTCGCGACCAAGCTGATTACCCAATATAACACGAAAGCCTTCAGTCGCGCCTTGCTAAACGCTAACGAATTGTTGTACCTCGAATAAGGCCAATCCGTGTGAAAAACGGATCCCCATCGATTTTGTCACGCTGTCACTTTCTGACCCGTAAAACAATCAGGCTTCAAACCTAAGGCTCTTCCTTTTCCTCGGTAGCAAGGCCCCAGGGTAATTTACCCAGCACGCGGCCAAGCATTTTGACGGCTAATATTTGTAGGCGTTGGCGGACCTGCAATTCGCCGACCCCGATATCGAGGTTTAATTCCGGAGCCGTACTAATCACGGTACCGTGATCGGGATAAAAAGCGAAAATCGCCAGAATTTCTTTAAGACGCTTTTTAGGAATCTCTTTGCGTAAATAGGTGTAGACGTGCAATGGTAACTCGGCTTCGAATTGTCCCTGACCAATATCTTCCAGCACACAAACGCACAATAAGTTGCGCGTGCGCTCTTCCAATTTGGGGACTTGGCCTGGGGGCCAAGCTATCAATTTGTCGATAAAATCATCCCAATCTTTTTTCCGTTCTGGAAAATCATTCAGATTATCCAAATCATGAGCAAATGGGATTTCCCAGGTGTTATCCGCGCTAAATTCTTCCCAAATTATCTTAGCAATATCGTCATCGCTCGGTGGTTTTGGCGGTTCTGCATCAACGTTCGCCTTTGGGGTTTCAACGGTTTCGGTGTAATTTAATTCGGCGCTCGGCTGTTTAAGCGGCACTTCCGTGACGGGAGGTGTGGTAACCTGAGGAGCCACCGGAGTTGGTTCATCCGCACTCCACGCAGCTAAGGTCACGCTCAACAGCAAAATGGTACTTACTCGCCGCATGAAAAACCTCGGTATTGATTACGGGATTGGGGCCGCTTGCGTCGCCAACCAAACGGGGAAGACCTTATACAAAATGCCTGCGCCCACCCAGGTAGCCAGCGCTAACACTATCCAAGACCAGGCTTTGGGATGCAAACGCTCGTCTGCTTCCCAGCGGAATAATTTCCAACCAGCTACCACTGCCGCGCAACCAATTAACAACAACGTCAACCCGCGCCACACGGCGCGTTCCCATTCAAAGTCGTACATATAACACCGCTCAATTAATTCGACGGCATAGCGTCCCGGTAAAAATAATGACACATCTTGTGCCCAATTCGGCAACATGCGCAATGGTACACCAACCCCACCAATCATGATCATCGGCAAAAACAAACTTTGCCCCATGGCCTGCACGGCGCCAATACTATTGGCTAATCCTGCGATTATTAATCCAACACCGATAAAGGCCAGGGTAATTAAAGCAAAAGCCACAAAAATAAATAACGACTGTTTAGGCCAATGAACTCCGTAAACCCACATGGCGACAGCGATCTGCATAGCCACGGAACTCGCAATTAAAATAAATCGAGAAATAATCGTACTAGTGATAAAAGTGCCCGCACCCAGGGGAGTTAAACGATACCGACGCCACACGCCACGATCACGCTCATTCACCAACGTGATTGGCATGCCAAAACAAGCACCGCCTAATATGCTAATGACCAATAATGGTGCCATCGTTTTGGCCGCTAAGGCCGCATTTATTTGACCATCCTTAGTGGTCGCAAAAATGCTCATGAATGCGATCAGAAAAAACAACGGTACGACATAACCAAAAATTAAGGCCTGCCGGTTACGACAATTCAGCACCAAGCTGATCCACACATGTTGCCAGAGTCCGCGCATGATTTCCTCTTAGTCCCTCAACCGCCGACCAGTTAATTCGATAAAGACATCTTCAAGCGAAGGTTTGCGAATCTGTAAATCCACTAATGCCGCGCCAACAACGTCTAAATGATGCACTAACGCAATCACCGTCTGATTAATTGCCGTACTGCTGATGGTCACGACTAAACCCTCAACCACGACGTCGACTGCACCTGCCAATGTTGATAAAGCTACTTTATCCAAAGATTTATCACTGCTGCAAACAATGCGCGATACGGTTTTCGCTTTACCAACTAAGGCAGCTGGACTGTCGTGGGCAATAATTTGCCCATGATCCATAATAGCCACACGGTCACACAATAATTCGGCTTCATCAATATGATGCGTCGTAATTAACACGCTGCCACCTTTGGCACGTTGATCATGAATAACGCGATGCAATTCGCGACGTGCCTGAGGATCCATCGCCGCCGTCGGCTCATCCAAAAATAAAACCTGTGGTTCATTAATCACGGCGAGTGCCATGGCTAACCGTTGCCTTTGACCTCCTGACAACGAATTAAAAGTCGCATCCGCTTTTTCTTGCAAACTAAATCGTTCAATTAAATCAGCTACGGGAACTGACTTTTTATAGAAACTGGCGAATAAATGTAGCGCTTTAAAAAATCCAGGACAGGCATCGAATTTTGAAATCGTAAGACTTTTCAGCTAAGCACCTTAGATCGAAAACTGACAAACGCCGTAGCAAGCCGCCGCTTGCAATTGGTATCCGGACATCTGTCCGGTACCGAAGTAGTAGGCCTGTAGTAGCGTCGGAAAATAAGCGGATCCTGTTGGGTGTAATCACCCCGGTGGCACCGTGCCACCAGAACCAAAAGGATCCGCATGATTAGCGTGAACGAAACCAACCAGATGC
>SYDV01000281.1 GCA_005801395.1 Planctomycetia bacterium
GGTGTTTGAACCGACCGAACGTGATGGACGTTTGTACGCGCGCGGCGTCGCAGACGATAAAGCAGGCATTGCCATTCATTGCGCCTCTGCCGCTGCGTGGAATGCGACCGCCGGAAAACCCCCGGTCAATATTACTGTGGTCTTAGAAGGCGAAGAAGAAATTGGCAGCGACCATTTTTCTCAATTCTTAGACTTATATAAAAATGAATTGCAGGGCGATTGTTTAATTATTGCCGACGCGACCAATCATGACACTGGGCTGCCATCGCTGACCACCAGTTTGCGTGGCAACATTGTCTGGGAAATTGAATTAAAAGCCTTGCGTTCACCGCTACATTCCGGCATGTGGGGCGGTCCCGTGCCCGATGTGGTACAAGCGTTGTGTCGTTTAATTACGCGTCTCAGTGATGATCAAGGACGCATCGCCATCCCTGGATTATACGACCACGTACGACCATTAACCGCGCAAGAAGAAGAAATTTATCGCCGCCTACCATTCGATGCGAAACATTTTGCTGAGCAAGCTGGCCTGTTACACGGTTTACCTGCTGGCGATGTGGTCGATGTGCATCGCGCCTTATGGCGTTTGCCGTCGCTCACGGTCAGTGCCATTCAAGGCGGCGAACGCGGTAAAACTGGCAACGTCATCATGGATAGCGCCTGGGCACGCATCAGTTTACGTGTCGTACCCGATATGGATGCGCAAGTGTGCGCCATCATGATGGAAAATTTCCTGCGCCAGCATTGCCCCAGCAATATGGACCTGTCGATAAAACGTCGTTCAGCTGGCGCACCCTGGGGCAGCCCAACTGACCATCCCATCTTTGCTACCGCCCTCGCCGCGTTGGAACATGGCTACGGTAAAAAACCGGTCTTCATTGGCTGCGGCGGCAGCATTCCCTTTGTCGGCGAAATGACCTCGAAACTTGGCGGTATTCCTGCCTTGCTCACCGGAGTCGAAGATCCCATTTGCGGTGCGCACGCGGAAAACGAATCGCTGCATTTAGCCGATTTCGCCAGCGCGCTACGCTCACAAGTAGCCCTATTCGGATTAATCGGGAAAATGCAGTTCAAAAAATAATTGGCGCTTTAGGCTTCCATGTCGATCGTGGCCGTCCAATAATTAAATAGAACCATATTAACCACAGAGGACAGACTTGGCGCTGAAGTTACTCGTCCGGGCACAAACATAACCACACGGTTGTTTTCAGCGGTATCGTCATGGTTCATTACGTTATCCAACACGACATGTTGATACTGGTGGCAATTGGGCTGTTTCACTCATGAAATTAGACCGGTTGATAGTCTTGACCAATACAACATCTTCAGTGAACATACCTATTCATTGCCCAATCGCGGAGTCTTTCCTATGTTCAAACGATCCCTTATTTTACTGCTCATATGCAGTGTCGTTCCCATCAGTAATTCCGCGCAGGCGGTAGAACCATTAAATCCAACCCCATTTGGTGCTGATACGCCAACCCTCGATTCATGGGCCGTTGGTGAATGGTGGAAAGTTAAAAAAAATCAGCCTTTTGAAATCAATGTCCCACGTGATCAAGTGGTCGCCTTCACGCTGTATACGCATGATCAAAGTGTATTAAAAATCACGGCACAATTATTCCCGCTTAAACCAGAAGAGCCGCGACTCGCTCGCTTAGAGATACAACGTGAAGGTGCCTGGGTACAAATCGCGGAAACACCAGTGCTATACCCAGGTTGGAGTGCACATTTTAAAATAACTCCATGGGATAATACCAAAGACGTTCCCTACCGCGTACGTCATGGCGAAGCTGCACAATTCGGGGGAATTATTCGTCATGATCCAATTGAAAAAGAATCGATCTCGGTTGGATCGTTATCTTGCAACAGCACTAAAACAACCGGCCCTCGCCCAGAAATTATTGCGAATCTTTTAGCACAAAATCCTGATGTCTTATTTTTTGCTGGCGACCAAACCTACCGTCATACCGAACACACCATTGGTTGGATTGAATTTGGTCTGCAATTTCGCGAAGTGATGAAAGATCGTCCGACCATTACCATCCCCGATGATCACGACGTTGGGCATGGAAATCTGTGGGGTGAAAATGGTAAAAAAGCAGACCGCAAAGATGGTTCTGATGGCGGATATTTTCATCCTGCCGCGTATGTCAGTATGGTTGAACGCCAACAAGCTTGGCATTTACCAGATCCCGTTGATCCCGCATCGGTTCAACAAGGCATCGGCACTTATTTTACTCGTTTACGTGTTGGCGGCGTAGATTTTGCCATTTTGGAAGATCGAAAATTTAAAAGCGGACCCTTCGGTAAAATTCCCGTTATGGGCCCACGTCCTGATCATATTACTGACACCAGTTATGATCGCTCGGCAATTAATTTGCCAGGCCTACAATTATTAGGCGAACGCCAAGAACGCTGGTTGGCACAATGGACCGAAGACTGGACTGGCGCGCAATTAAAGTGCGTGTTATCGCAAACGGCTTTCTGTGGCGCCGTACATATCCATGGCAACCCGACCAACCGCTTACTCGCCGACCTCGATTGTAATGGCTGGCCACAAAAAAGTCGTGATGCCGCGCTAACCATTATTCGTCGTGCATGGGCGCCACATTTATGCGGTGATCAACATTTAGCCGTATTAGCAAAACACGGTATTTCCAACTACAGTGATGGTCCGTGGGGTTTCACCAATCCCGCAATAGTGAATACCATTTATGGTCGCTGGTGGCATCCGCTGGATGAAAAAGCTGGCGCAAATCCGATTGCTGGATCTCCATTACCATGGACCGGAGATTATGAAGATGGCTTAGGAAATAAAATTTCCATGGTCGCTTATGCCAATCCCGTGGACAATAAAGATGAACTCAAACGCTCTGATGGCTATGGCCTGATTCGTTTTAATAAACCATCGCGGAACATGGTGTTCGAATGCTGGCCTCGTTTTTGCAAAGTCGCAGATGGCGATAAAGCTCAATTCCCAGGTTGGCCAGTAACGGCGGCATATGACAGCAATGATGGTCGCGTTATCGTCGGCTATTTACCTGAATTAGTATTTAACTCCTTAAACAATCCCGTCGTCCAAGTTATTGAACAAACCACCGGCGATGTCCTGTACACCGTACGCATTCAAGGCAATCGCTTTCAACCACGTATTTATAGCAACGGCGCTCATAGCGTAAAATACGGCAAAGACCGCCCAGACGGCGGCACCTTGCCAAATCTGACAAGCGGCACCAAAGGCGATGGCCGAAGCATCAACGTTCCGTAAACATCGCGCCGATATCGTGCAATAAAATAACCGCCGGGGAATTCCTCGGCGGTTATTTAAATTATCAGTTCTCGACTAAAAATAAGAATCACCGAAAGTTGCAACCGATATTTTACGATTCGCTTGGTCAGTTACTTGGTTAACAAATAGCACAAATCAGAACAATCTATTTATTTTTTGACGACCTGCGCTTTGCGCGCTTCCCATTCGGGGTGCAATGTTGCTTCCCACACTTGGATGTCGTCATACCAAGCGTATTGCGTGCCACTAATTAGCGCGACACGTCCTTTGCTAACATTGATACCTTCAGCGCTGCCGTACATAGGCGCTAAGTCATCAATTTGCGCAAGGAATTCATTTCCAACAATTTCTAATCGTGCCGTGTGCCAGGCATCTGGTTGCAGGTCGATTTTGATTGAATTTAACAGGGTTTTTTTCGTGGTGGGGCCCATGCCCTGCATTTTAGCGATGTCGATATGGTTTTGGTAAATATAAATGCGGGCAACGTGCTCTTTGTCAGAAAATGAGAGCCCCATCCATTTACTGTTGTCTAAACGAAAACGAAATTGCACTACGACATCGGTAACCGAATTTTTCCAGGAAGCCGCCGCGTGATGCTTATCGGCTTCACGTTCTGCGACACGTAATTGACCATCAACAATTTGGTATTCGCCTTTATTCGTCCCCCAGTTTGGCTTGAGGTCGGCACGATTAAAATCATCGTGCAATAATTGCTTCCCCAGTTGCGCCATGATGGTGGTCACGGGCGCTGTTTCCGCGGCGAACAACAGCGGAATACAGGAACAAAGTACTAATAATCTTGGTAATAAACGCATGGTCGTCTCCGTGACTTGTATAAAAACCTGATCGGTATCATTTTGTGTGTGATATTTTTCAGCAGGCTATTTTCAACATACTAAACATACTAATAGGCTATAATCGTGCTTGCCTTGACGTCATCAACAAACCGTCGTTTCAATCGACTTCTCTACTGCCTTAGTTTGATGATTTAAAGATTATTTTCGCTTTTCTTTTTGTTGCAATAAGAGCGGCTTCCGCTTTTCCCATTTCGGATCTAATTCAACTTCCCACATTTTCATATCGTCGTACCACGCATATTGGCCACCACAGATGAGCGCGATACGGCCTTTATCAATATCTAATCCGTCCGCTTCGCCATGCAGAACATGCAGGCTATCAATATGCACAACGATTTCTTTGCCATATAATTCTATGACCATGGTGTACCAACGACCTGGTTCCCATTTCATCGGCATACGATCAAGGGTAATACCTTTAGTGGTGGGACCGATCCCTGACATTTTTACTAATTCAACTTTATCGGGCCGAATCATGATGCGCGCAACGTGCTCTTTATCGCTGAAGGAAAATCCCATCCACGGACTTCCATCGACACGAAATTTAAATTGAACAATGACATTATGAAATGGGCCGCGATGGCTGGCTTCGGGATGATGTCCATCGTCTTTTTGTTCGGCCACCCGCAATTGATTGTCTACGATTTCATAGCGACCCTTATATGCATTCCAATTTTTCTTCCAGCTTTCGCTGGTAAACGGATCATCCAATATTTGCTTGCCTCTGGTTAGCATAAGCGTTGGCATTAATCCGTCCTCAGTTGGAACTTCGGCTTTACCACGAGGTTTATCAGCTGCTGCTAAGCACGTTGAACAAACGAGGCCGATGAGTAAACTGCTCAGACGTATTCCCATGAATCGCATACCGAAGTCTCCACGTGTGCTGATTTTGACAACTCAGGACAGAAGCTGACAGGGTTTTCCCAATTGCCTTCCTACAACACTCCAACGGCCCACCACGAATTCACCGAGGACAGCGCGAAACGGACTGTTATGTTCGCAGCCATGCGCATTTTATTGATGGAGGATGAACCAGCGATTCGCTCTGCCCTATCCCGTGGATTGGGACAAAAGGGGCATGTCGTGGAAGCCGTTGGATCATTAGTTGAAGCCCGCGCCTGTTATCCTGACTTTCAACCCGAAGCGTTAGTCAGCGATTTAAAATTACCGGATGGCAACGGTTTAGAATTAGCTGCTGAGTTGCAAATTCCCTTCGTATTGATGACTGGATACGGCACCTTTGACGATGCGGTGCGAGCCATGCGACTTGGTTGTCTCGATTTTTTCACCAAACCAATATCAATTAAAGATTTATGTAAAACCTTAGAACGCGTGCCCTCACGCCAGGCTAGCGGGCCGTTAGTCGTGGCGGCGGATGCCAATGGCATGCGCGTAGCACGTGTGCAGGCCGGTGGATTTACTCCCATGCCATGGCAACACGCCACGGTAACATGGCACAATGCGGATGAAGCCAAAGAAAAATTCCATACCTTACAAGCGGTATTACCCACCTTAGAAACTCGGCAAATTACCGCCGAATTGTTACAAGCATCCGTACAAGGATCGCTGTCTATAAATTTGCATCCAGACTGTTGGTCTGTGTGGTTACAAGCCCAAATGTCATGGGATAAACAGGTCGAACGCTGTAAATTAATTGAAACCCTGGGACGCAGTTGTACCTGGGCAAATACAGGAGCCATCATCGAGTGTGCCCATGGATAAGGATAGAGAAAACGATCCAGAGTCAGTAGCAAACTGGTCAGGCGAATTATTATTTCCCTGCCCATTAACAGAAGCTGACATTATTGACCTTTCTCAGGTGACGGCGTTAGGGACATGGATTTATGAGTGGTTCCGAGAACGCCCACATCTAGCTGTCACGGGAGCCAGCCCCACCATTCGTCGTCAAATCATGAACGCCCACTTACCTGTAGCCTGGAGTGATTTACCAAACAACGGGGTGAGTCCCTCAGAACGATCGGCTTTGTTTGGCGACAGCTGAATTATAAATGTTGAGCCCATCCGACATTCGCTCAACGAATTTGCGCGGTTGTGATCATGGATACCGCTGACCAACCATGCTCTTCCGAGCCGACTGCGATGTCTTCCTGCTCAGTATCCCGGTTGAGCGACTTCTTCACCACCTTAAACGGTGTGGTGGCCTGCGGCATGCTCTTGCGAAAACCTAGACACGGTCGTTTGTTTTTACCGCATTCGTTTTCGACTCTAGTTACCACGTCCGGTCACATTTGGCTTTCCTAAGCCTCTAATTGAGCCTCCATTTGACAGGTTTTTCGTTCGACTATTGATTTATATCTTTATTTACAGCAATGACTTATGATGTATTCATTGGTCGCCGACTTACCTCATGAGATAAAGCCTAACTTGCCGTGGTAGGGGCCTGCGCGGTATCTTCATTGGTTGACCGCTCACATTCGGCAAGGGGTTTGCGTAAGACCCCCAGGGGCATGGTCCCCCTGTCGACTCTTTCCACCCCCGGCACCCCTCCGCCATGGCTGACGATCCTTCACCATTATCGCAAGATGATATTGATGCGCTAATCTCGGCGGCTTCCGGGAACAACACGACGACTCCGCCTCCTGCACAGGATAAAACGCCCAGTAAAACTAATGCGACAACCATTGATCAAGACGCGATCGATGCCCTTATTGCTGCGGCGAATAACAACGACTCTCAAGAACCCAGTCAAACGAA
>SYDV01000024.1 GCA_005801395.1 Planctomycetia bacterium
GGCAATCGCGTGTTCGTAATTACGTTCACCAAATACTCCGTCGGCACCTTGTTGGGATAACAACCAATCAATTCCTTTTTCCATGGTAAGCCGATACGTATTATGCACCGTGTGGGTATAGCCCATGCCTTGGAAACACATCAAGGCATATGCGGTGCAGGCAATATCCGCGTTACCATTTTGATTTTTTCCTGGTTCGCATTTCGCACCCTCTTCCGAACAATTCACCTGATAGCCATCCACATCCCACATACCATTAGGGCTTTGATGACGCTTAAACCATCGCAGTGCAGCGAGAATGGAACTCCCACGAGTCGTCGAAGAGGCAAATGCTCCTGATATTTTTTTTCTGCCATTTCCCACACGATTACTAAACATGCCAGAATTTTGCGAGCTCGCACCGATCGCCATAAATGCGCCGGTCGAACCGGTTTCCACGGACGCGACCGCATCGCTACGCCCAGGATTACCATCATCAGGCACATCGGCTTCTTGCGCACTCTCAACCTTTTCCACGACGACTATTTCAATTGGGTTAACAATGTCGCTAACCTCAGGAATCGTGATGGAAAGTTCGCTGGGTTTTAATGCTGGTTTTTCCTTTTCCTTCTCTTTCTGAATTTCAGATATAATCGGTATTCTCATAGGTGGCAGATCAATCGGATCAGCTTTTTTGGTAAAAACTAAGGCCGCCATGGTCGCAACTAACAATCCATGGATGCCAAAACTAAATAACCAAGCCGGCACCGCAGCGAGGCGCGACGGTTGATCACCGCCTTCAGCCTCTTCGATGACGACCTCTTCGGCTGGTTGTTCTTGAGATTCAAAAGGTGACGACGCATTCATGGCTGACTCCTTAGGATTTACGCTCATGGTACAGCACGATGAACGCCCCACCTCGACCTCGGTTCATGGGTATTTATCGTGTTTCTGTGACAGAAAATAATCGTGAACTATTGCCAAATAGCTGCGTTTATCGGTATCAACGGCGCTATAGAAAATGATCCTTTGACCGTCTAATTACATTACAACTACAGATAAATAACGACGTGAAAATACAACGGCTGCTCTGACTACTACGCTGGTGCCGAGCTTCTCTATTTATTAAACTTTATTTATGGCAAGTATTTATTCAGACAATTCTAAACGATAATAAACTCATTAATCGGCGTCGGCTTCGGCCTTCATGTCTTTACTGCCGCCCAAGCGCCAACGTAAATAAGAGTCAATAAATGGTTGAACGTCGCCATCCATAACATTATTTACTTGGCTGGTTTCGTGGCGAGTGCGCAAATCTTTAACCATTTGATATGGGGCGAATACATAACTGCGAATCTGATGACCCCAGGATACGGTGCCACGCTCACCTTTCATATCTTTGAGTTCGTCTAATCGTTCGGCTTCTTTCATTTGCTGCAATTTGGCAATCAACATTTTCATTGCTCGACTTCGGTTTTGCATTTGACTGCGATCCGTTTGACAGGCAACAAATACACCAGTTGGTATATGGGTAATACGTACGGCTGAATCGGTTTTATTAACGTGTTGTCCACCTGCACCGCTCGCACGATAGGTATCAACGCGTAAATCTTTTTCGTCTAATTTCACTTCGCCAACGTCGTCAACTTCAGGCGTAATTTCCACTGCGGTAAAACTGGTGTGGCGACGCGCATTGGAATCGAATGGGCTGATGCGCACTAAACGATGAGTGCCCATTTCACTTTTCAAATATCCGTAAGCCATTGGGCCTGTAATGTATAGCGTACAGCTTTTGAGCCCGGCAGTTTCCCCTGGAAGCATGTCAATAATTTCACACGTGTAGCCATTTTTCTGACAATATTGACTATACATGCGATAGAGCATTTGCGCCCAATCGCAAGATTCCGTGCCGCCTGCGCCTGGGTGAATGGTCATATACACACTGCTATTGTCATATTTGCCAGATAATGCCAATTTCAATTCGACTTGCTCATATTCTTTTTCCATACGCTTAACGTCTTCAAGCAGTTGGTCTTGCGTACTGATATCGTTATCCATTTCTGCCAAATCTAATAATTCCAGCGAATCCGAAACCGACTGCATCAAACCAAGATATGGATCCACTATCCCTTTTACGGATTTTAATGTAGCCACCATGGACTGAGCAGCCGATTGATTATGCCAAAAGCTTGGATCACCCATTCGCGTTTCGTAACGGCTAATTTCTTCCTGCTTGGCTGGCACATTGAGTAAGCGGGCGAACTCCGTGAGCTTGCTTTGCAGCTCTTTCAAACGATCTCGGCACTCACCCACAGTCGACTCCCCCAAGCAATTGGTGTCGCGGCAGTGTGGGAACGCCCCAGCCCTGACAAGTCGGACACATGCGTGCTTAGGGGTCTGCCGTGGCGCAATCTCGACCAATGACTATGGTCCGAGCGCGGAGGTTCCTGTGGCAGCTGGCGATATGCGTCTGATTGGTGAAGTCATTCGGCGAGGTTGGCCGCATAAATGGAAGATTGCCTTGTCGTTATCTGGGCACGCGGTGACCGGCGCTATGCTGGCTTATTTGTTGGCGCAATTAGCCCCCTTCATCAAGTACCTAGGCACCTCGATGACCGGTGGATCCGTTGAAGTCGCGAAAACCGCAACGGATAATCTCACCACACTGGGATTTAATTTAATTGCTTTAGCACCACTCGCTGCGGCGGGTGCATTCATTGGTTGGTTAATGGGGCAATGGGTGGCGAATCGCACCATGGAAAAATTACGTTCTGATGTGCTTGGTCATTTGGTGCATTTAGATTTATCTTACCACCATTCATTGAGCCGTGGCGACATGCTGACGCGGCTCACCACTGATTTAAACAGCACGCTTTCAATTATGCAGCTGTTATATGGTAAATTAACGCGCATTCCCTTAGAGACGATTGGTATTCTGAGTTTTGTTACGTATTATGATTGGCGTTTATCACTTGGTCTAGTCTCTATACTTTGCCCTTTGGCGTTATTTTTATTTCCGCTTATTCGCCGCACCCGCACCCGCAGTCATCGCGCGCGTGAAACCTTAGCTGCAAATTTTAGTGTTCTGGAGCAAATAACTGCAGGAATAAAAGTCATTAAAGCGATGGGCTCTGCCGAACGTGAAGCGCTGCGCTATGCTAGTCACAATCGCACTTTATTTAATGATAATTTACGCGTTGCACGTGCTCGTGCACAGTCAGACGCGCTCACCTCGGCAGCCATATTCGGTATTGTCGGCATGGCACTCATTGGTGCGGGATGGTTATTTGCCCGAGATTTCTTACAGCCTGAATTACTTTTTCTTGGGGTCGGTGCTTTAGCACGTATGATCACTTCAACCCGCGATTTCGTGCGTTCTTTTGGTGATTTGCAGGAACATTTGCCCGCATTAGCTCGGGTGAAAGTGGTACTAGACCATCACAGTGCCATTCAGGATAAAGCCAATGCCCTTCCGTGTCCGGCGCCAAAACATTCTATCATTTTGGATCAGGTATCCTTTCGTTATCAGCCCCAATTAGAATTTGTTTTACGAAATGTTTCGCTCACCGTTCCAGTCGGAAAAACGGTCGCTTTAGTCGGACAATCGGGCGCAGGAAAATCTACGCTATTAGATCTTTTGCCACGCTTTCACGACGTCAACGACGGAAAAATTACTATTGATGGTGTAGATTTACGTGATTTCCAACTCGAATCCCTGTCTCATCATTTTGCGATTGTGCAGCAGGATAGCTTCCTCTTCAACGATACCGTGTATGCCAACATTAGTTATGGTCGACCTGAGGCAACGCGTGCAGATATTGAACGAGCAGCGATACGCGCACATATTCATGACGCCATTTTAGCACTGGATGGCGGATTAGGTTACGAAACTAACGTTGGCGATCGCGGTTCGCGTTTATCTGGTGGACAACGGCAACGAGTTGCAATTGCTCGGGCCTTTTTACGTGATGCGCCTATTCTATTAATGGATGAACCAACCAGTGCTTTAGACGCCGATAGCGAACGTCATGTACAAGAAGCACTCACGGAATTAATGCGCGGACGCACGGTGGTGGTGGTGGCTCATCGTTTAGCAACTGTGCAACATGCTGATATTATTTATGTCTTAGCGGGTGCACGAAATCGCGATGGCCAAGATGATCCTCGTCGCGGAACTGTTATTGAATCAGGAACGCACAAGGAATTGATCGCCCAACGTGGCGATTACGCCGAGTTAGTGCGATTACAGCAACTTGGTGGTTGAGCTGTTAGCAACTTGATACCGGACGTCGTGCTTTAATGACTTAAAGCGAGGCGAAAATCGGCGACCAGCGAACTACTAACCCCATCCTTTTGACTCACTGATTTCAAAATTTAGCCTTTTTGCCTAAATTTTACTTGGCATCTGTTGGTCTCGAGCATCTTGTCCCGCTCACCCCAGGCGCTTCGCGCGCCGTTTTGAGGCGCATTGGCGCCAGATTCGAGGCTTCTGTGGAACTTTACGTCGGCAATTTGCCGTGGTCTATCACTGATGAAGTGTTGACCAATATGTTCGCCGCTCACGGTGCGGTTGCTCGTGCCAAAGTTGTGATGGATCGGGAAACTGGTCGCAGTCGCGGTTTCGGCTTTGTCACCATGACTAATGCACCCGAAGGCCAAGCGGCTGTCCAAGCACTCAATGGTTTTGAATATGAGGGTCGAGCACTGCGCGTTCGCGAAGCAGAACCCCGCCAACCAGGTGAACGTCCTCCACGTCGTGAAGGCGGTGGCGGCGGCGGCGGTAGTTACGGCGGCGGCGGATACGGCGGCGGCAAAGGCGGCGGTGGTTACGGCGGCGGCAAAGGCGGCGGAGATCGCTACTAAGCGATAGCCCTTCAGCGCATCATATAACACGGCGCTCGGAAATACCGGGCGCCGGAGTGGTTTTATCGCCTTGCGATAACAATTAGTCACCAATCAAATAAAACGGATGGCACCCACTTCAAGGATGTGCCATCCGTTTTTTTTCTTTACTCTATTTCACCAAATTCGGTTTAACTTCATTACGAGCGAAATGCGCAGTTATTTCTTCTGCAACGCCCGAATCGACGCAGCAGCCGCACTAAATACACCGGGAATTTGCGCTTCCGTCAAACAGCTAAACGCAACACGTAATTCTGTTTTACCTAATGCGATGGCACCAACGCCATGGTGTTCTAATAAATGTTGGCGCACAGCTTCGGCTTCGACGCCTTTGACGCGTAAACACATAAAATAACCGCTATTGAACGGATACACGTCCCAGCAATCGGCGTATTCGGCTTTACGGCAGGCCTCTCCGGTAACCACCGCGCGCTTGCGTAAAATCTCTACTTTTTCCGCCTGTTGCGCACGGAAGTTAGGATTTTGTAAGGCTTTCAACACAATCGATTGCCCAGGCATGGAAACATTGCTGATGACGGCGCGAATCATGCCGCCCGTCTTTTGTTCTAGGGCATCGTACAACGCTTTGGTGCCACCTTTTACGCCATAGGTAATAAAACCGACACGCAGTCCCCATACGAATTCTTCTTTGGTCGCGCCATCAATTTTAATCGCCAAAATGTTTGGGTGCGCATTCGCTAATTTACCAAACAAGGATTCGGTTTCACACGCCGAGTCATAAAACATGCCATAATAAGCATCGTCGCAGACCACCACCAATTGCGAACCGGCTTGTGCGGCAGCAATTAAGGCGTTTACGATGGCACCGGCTTCGGCTTTGGACGGCGAATAACCTGAAGGATTATTTGGGAAATTTAACGCCACTACTAATTTACGGCCTTTGCGAGAAAATAAACTTTGGGTGAAAGATTCTAAATTAAAGCCAGTTAATTTTTTATCGAAGAAATTATAGAGACTAATATGGGCACCTAAACGGGTCTCCCACGAGAGATTGTAATTTTCCCACATCAGATCACTGGACAGGGCTTCATCACCCGGGTCGAGAAATAAATCACCGATAACGGCTAATCCGTGCGTCAACGCATTAGTAACAATCGGCAAACTGGTCAACGTATCGCCTAAAGATGGCGTTTCCTCACGCTGTTTCTTGGCCCACGCTTGGCGCAAATCCGGTTTACCGAATGATGGCGCATAATCATAGATTTCTGCTGGAGTCAGCCCTTGGAAATACTGACCAATGCAGTTGAGATGCATCGGTGCACCTGATTCCGTCGCGATGCCAACCGTGGCGTTAGCGGTCTTCGCTTTAACCTTTGCTTCAGCGCCTTGGGCCAAAATACCCTTCGCTGGAAAGAAGAAACGTTTACCCCGTTCGGACAATAACGAGAAAACCGTTGGGTTTTCCGCTTTAATCGTGGCGTTGGCGGCTTCGGCCAATGGATTTAAGGCGGTTTGCGGCTGACTGGACATAAGGCTAACTCCTACTGGGACGGCTGATCCCGTGCGCGTCATCGCGCGCGGGGGCCCGACATAGGGCTGGAAGGAGCGGAAGGCAATCGAAGACTGCGCAGCCATGCTGATCCATTCATTCCACGCACCGATTTCCATAACCATCTGTCGACGCCTAGGAGCGGTGATCCTACTCACCCTGACGTTATTGATCATTGCTGGCTGCAGCGGGCCGCGCGCTAAACTGATCCCTAAAGCAAAAGCCTTACACGATACCCGCGTCATGCGTCTGCAAATCGTTGAGGTCTACAACAATGATCGTATGGATTACACCACTGAATTTCACGTATCCCATGTCATCGACGCCGATGTGTTGGATGGTCCACCTGAATTGATCGGCAAACCCATCGTCTTGCCCTATGACTTGTTCTTTGTCGCCAAACCGCCACCGCAAGTTGGCGATATCGTGGTTACTGCGCCTTTTCACTGGGTGAAAAAGAATGAAGCAGGACGGGCTAGGGAATTTGGGCAATAGCATTTTACTGGTCCGATGTCCGACGTCCGATGTCGGGAGAGCCACACGTAATTCAAAATCTTTCCAGACATCGGACATTCGGACATTCGGACATCGGACATCGGACTTCGGACCAGTCAACAGGACCAGTCAAAAGGACCAGTCAAAAGGACCAGTCAAAAGGACCAGTCAAAAGGACCAGTCAAAAGGACCAGTCAAAAGGACCAGTCAAAAGGACCAGTCAAAAAACCGTCATTCTTGCCTCCCTTATCACTAC
>SYDV01000282.1 GCA_005801395.1 Planctomycetia bacterium
CTTGGGCAATTACACCTAGCACAGCGCAGGTTGAACTCGGTGCGTCGCAAAAGTTCATCATTAAAGCAGTTGATCGTTTTGGCTCTCCGGTCAGTGGCTCAACTCCGAGTGTCACGTGGTCAGCAAGCGGCGGCACCATTACCTCAGGTGGGGTATTCACGGCTGGATCAAATGCGGGTACCTATTTAATTACCGCAACGGCTGGCACAGTGATTAAGAGCGCTTCAGTTACTGTTTCCGTGTTATTTTCGGGCATGACTCGTTCGGTATTGGAACGATATACGAATGTACCAAACGCTCCTGGAGGGGCGTGGGCTGGTGCTCCGCCTGGCGCACCAACGCTGGTTGCTGTAGGGCCTCGGCGTTTGGTTCTGACGGCTAATGATCGCGGTATAAGCGGCGGTAAATTCACATTAAAAGTAAAAGCTAGTGCTAATGCGAAAGTGACCTTTGTTTGTTTAAATGATGGTTCATTTAATAACGGCCAAGGCGCCGTCTTATCGGTGACAGCAGCCAGTGACGGCACCGCTGAAGGAGAATTCCTGGTTGGCCAAGAATCTATTCAAGAGGTGATCGTAGGTTCATCGGCTGATCGCGGTTCGATTCGTTATGTTATCGTGAAGGAATAAATCATGAATAAACGCTTTCCCCAAGTTTTAATGCTGGCCATTTTATGCTTAGCCAAGGCACAGAGTCACGCCGTGGAAAATGTTCCGATGATTTGGTTTGTTCAGCCAGCAGCCGAAATAGGCTCCCAATCATCGGTGAGTGCTTTAGCGGTAACCACCGAGGCTGCCGAAAGCGCAATTAGCTATACGTGGTCGCTCATTTCTGGACCGTCTACCGTGAGCTTTACCCCCAATGGAACCAACACGGCAAAAACTCCACTCTTACTCTATAATAAATCAGGAACATATCTCTTTCGCTGCACTGCAAGTTACCAATCGCTGAGCGCAACTAGCGACGTCACGGTGAGTGTCGATGTGATTGGACTTGCCATTAATAAAGGAACGGCGCGATTGAATGGGATGGGAACGACAGACGGTATTTACGCATCATATTATTCAGGAGCTCAGGGCGGGCTCATCGGACTTGGCTTACTCTATTACGACCGCAACCTAACCATCAATCCCTACCGAACGCGAATTGATGCCCTCACGAGTTACTGCCTAGCAAATGTATCGAACCTTGATTTCCCATTTCAATTAGCCTTCTTGGCAAATATCCAGGATGTGGCACCAAGAAGAAATATTCGCTCCGCACTGAGTTCATGGCAACGGAATATTTATGTAGAGTATCCGGAAATAGCCTCTTATGGCGCATTGGCGTTGTCGCTGGCCTGCCTAAAGAATCGTGGTTATCGGAATGGCCAAAACGGCTTTGTCCAGGTTTCAAATTTTGTGACGAGTCTTTTGGATCAAGGAAGATATTGTTATGGACGGTCTACTTATACTTATGACGCAACAAATCCCGATAATGAGTTTAAGTGGGAACATACAGGTATTAAGTATTACCCCAGTTCTGTCTATTGGGGCACTGGCGAATACGTAAGACTTCAAAGTCATTATACGACTTACCCAAATGTCGGCAGCTTTTATTCCGGAATGAATGAGGACCCTGTATTTCCTACACATACCTGGAGTATGTACAATTATTTTTTCATGGCCCTCGCCTGCCGCCACAGCGCAAATAAATATCATTGGACCTTCGCCAAAGCCAATCTCTATCCCAAATTATCTAATTGGATCCTAACCAATAATGCCAACGTCAGCGAACCCTGGTCCCTCGCCATGGCCCTCCTGGTTTTACACCTCGATAATGCTGGTGTTCCACCACCCGATGAACCGTGCCTGTGTCCGAGTCGTTCTTCAAAGGGAAACTCACGCATCGATAATGTGCGCCAGGCACATATTCACGACGCGATTGATTGGGCCATGGGTGCGGCGGCCAGTAATTGTGCCCCATGTGCATTGGGCTCATCCGGTGGTGATGGTAGTAGTCCTCCGCGTTTAGCGGTAAAACGTTGGCATCGTTATCGTGATCAAGCCTGGCGCGGCAGTTTTGGGCCAGGTGTATTTTCCAATCTCGATCAGCAATTGCGACTCTATGGCAATGGTGCAACGACCGACGGTCACATCGAATGGTTTGCGCCGGATGGCGATGCGCCGGTGTGGTTGACGGGCGCTGGTCAGGCGACGGGTGAATTTACTGACAGCGCATTCAAACAGGTAAAACGCTTTGTTTTGACGGATGCCGCCAATCAACCCGTCGCGACCATGACCGCAGCGCGAAAGGCGACCTTAATTCGCTGGGATGGATCGATGCTGAAGTTTGATGTCATTCCATCGGTTACCGGCTTGGCATCGAGCGATGGTTTTGCCCGACTGGTCAGCGAAAGTGACAGCACTGGCCGCGTCATTATGCAAGTGTCCTATCAAAATGTGATTCCCGCGCCGCAGGCTGGCGTTGATCTGGGTGACGCGAATGGCAGTGCCTTATGGAAAATAGCATCCATCACTGATGCTTACGGTGTCAGCGCCAGCTTCACCTACGGCGAATCGGATAATCAATATGTTGTCACCAGCATTTCCCTGCCCGGTGGCAAAATTATTACGTATCAATACGGACTTAATGACCTCGTCGGTTTGAATGGCATCACCTATCCCGATGGCTCCAATAGTAGCTTTAATACCCATTTCGATAACACGGCACAGTTACAAGTGATTGATATCCAGGATGCTGGGGCCACTGGTATTCATCGCGGAAAATCAGTATTCGTCACGCCAACTTTGTTGAAAATCGACGCCGATACCTCGCAAAATCTCCCGTCGAATCGCGTGCGGAAAATCGTTAACTCTGCCAATGAAGTTTCATGGGAAGGGTGGAGTCAACGCAGTGGATCAACGGAGCGTTTCTATGCCAATGAAGGCGGAACCCTGAAACGATATAGCACCATTGGCGGACTTCCCAGTGCCGAACAAAAGGCACTGAGCTGGAGTCACGCAACCGACGAAAGCACTTGGACCTGGCAAAATATTTACGCTTATGAAGTGGACACTCAGGGCCGCATCACCGGGCGTACCGACGCGCTCAATCGAGTTCAGGGTTTTACGCGCGATCCGGTCAGTGGTCGTGTCGCAGGAAACTCCATCTCCGGCCCCGAAGGCAGTCTCGCCGCGACGTCCAAGACTTACGACCCCGTCACTAATTTGCTCATGAGTGAAGTCGACCGCACCGGGATAATCACTAATTACGAATACGACGGCGCACGGCGGATGACCAAGCAAACCCAAACCAAGGGCACGTCGAGCGTCTTCCAACAATGGTTTTACGACGCCGCAGGTAACCTGAGTTACACCATCGACCGCACCGGTAACCGCACCGATTATAGTTACGACGCTTTTAATCGTTTAGTGGATGTCCAACAGCCGCCGGATAAAGTTGGTGACCCACGCGCCTTGACTCATCGCACCTATGATGCGGTTGGGCGTTTAGATACTGTCACCGATCCATTATTACACGTGACCACCTTTCATTACGATGCTCGCAGCCGCCTGGATAAAATGACTTACGACGATGGCTCATTTGAAAGCATGACTTATGGCACCAGCGGCAACGGCACCAATATGTTGGTGGAAAAGCGTGATCGTAATGGCAATAAAACCGTTATTTCCTACGACGCGGCGGGACGCAAAGTCGGCGAAGAGTTATTTCCACCAGTTGGAACCGTCGCGATTGCCAGCAATACCTGGAGTTATCTCCCAGGGACCACTATGGTCCTGTCACAAACCGTTGACGGCGAAACCACCACTTATGCTTATGACGCATTGCATCGCGTCATAAGCACCACCCGTAATACCGCCGGAACCGCGACCGTTACCACCACCACCGATTATGATGCCGTGGGCCGCGCTTGGCGCACCACCGATGATCAGGGTCGTCGCACGTGGACCGTTTACGACGTTGATGATCGCGTCATTCGGACCGTTAACGAAACCATTCCGCTCGGCGCCACGATAGCCGCCGATCCAAAGGTCGCACGCGACGAATTACTCGCCTTGATTCGTCCAGCAGCAGCGACGACAAATTCCGCAACCACGATTACCGATATCAGCTACGACGATGAAGGTCGTGTCTTATCGCAACGCGACCCGTTAGATATTAAATCTAGCACGGTCTATGATGATCTGGGTCGCGTTGCCGCGCGAATCGCCGCGGATCGCCTTGCCAGTACGATTAATCTGAAAGCGGAACGCACTGAAATGATGTACGACGGTGAAGGGCGCCAAACTCAAGTCGTCCATCCGCGCAGTTTCACCCGCGCTGCCGATGGCACCTTTAGCCTCATAACTGGAACCCCTTATGTCTCATTGTATTCCTACACCGGACGCGGATTATTAGCGTCCATGTCGGTGGCAGTTGGTTCACTTGATGCGGCGACCGTGAATTATACCTATACCTTAAATGGAAAAAGAGC
>SYDV01000283.1 GCA_005801395.1 Planctomycetia bacterium
CCACGAAGGCCTGCTTGCTGAATGGTCAAAAAACGTTGATAGTGCGGATCTTGTTGTGCGAGAATTGCCATGCCATTTTCCGCATTTCCAATAATACCAGCGAGTAAATTATTAAAATCATGAGCAATGCCACCGGCTAAAGTGCCAATGGCCTCTAATTTTTGAGCATGCTGTCGTTGTTCAGCGTGTTGTTGTCGTTCGATCTCCGCTCGTTTGCGATGGGAAACATCTATTATTTCAGCACGGATGATTAAATCTGTAGAGGAGGGCAAATGGACTAAGGTGACTTCACAGGGAATAGAGTGTCCATCACGATGTCTATGCAACCATTCAAAGCGTGGAGTCTGTCCCTCACAGGCGATTTTCAGATATTCCTTTGCCGCAGTTTTTGAATCACGCCCATCCATTTGAATAGGCGCACTCACATCAACCGGTGATTTTAGTAATAATTCACTACGCGTGAGTCCAAAGAGCGAGCAGGCATGATCATTAAAATCACAAAAGTAACCTGTCGTTAGGTTGAACAACACTAAACTGTTGGGACTGTGATCAACTAAGGTGCGGCAACGCGCTTCGCTGTCGCGCAAATTTTGTTCTGCTTGGCGGCGCGCAGTAATATCTATATGGCAACCAACGAGAATGGTGTGCTTATCGTCACTTGAACGATCAAGTCGTGCTCGTGCTAAAATCCACCGCCACGAGCCATCGCGGTGGCGTAAACGGAATTCGTCAGAATAACTTTGTTCACCAGAATTGCGTGCATAGTTCTGAATATCTGCGACAGCCCGCACGCGGTCATCTGGATGAAGGTGATCAACCCAGGCCTGAAAAGTATCAGGTAATTCGTGATCTGCGTATCCTAATTGGCGTTTCCATTCTGGTGATAGTCGTACTGAATCATCGATTGAATCCCATTGCCATAAAGCCACATTTCCAGCAAAAACAGCTAATTCTAGGCGTTTTTGTCGCTCTTTTGCTAGGGACAAAGCATTTTCATATTCGATAAGTAAACTACCCAAGACTAAATTAATGATTGCTGCTAATCCTAGGAACAAGGCTAAAAGAATAAAGGAATCTACTTCCGCGTGAGCAAATGGCCCGCTGTTAATCGCCGTACCCCAGGCAGCAATTATTCCGATGCTTAACACCATCATGGTCGAAGCCCACACGCCAAAACGTAGACTCATCCAAACTAACGGTAATAAAGTGATGAACGAAATAGGAGCATGATGGCCCCAGAGAAACACCAAAACACTCAGTAAAATACTGCAGCTGAAGACTAATACAGCTTCGATCGGGTATCGTCGAATACGTGAACAGGCGGAAGAAAGAGAAGCCCAGGCAAGCACGATTGGCGCAATGAGAATGACGCCAACGACATCACCGCTATACCAACTCAACCAGGTGTTTGTTTGTATAGAAATGCCATCATAAGAGAGCCAAGCGACACCATTACTTGCCGGAATAAGCATGCCGATGATGGCAGCGATAAAAAACCACCACACATGACGCCGTGCGGGAAAACCCGGAGTAAAATTTAAACGCTGTAAGAGAGCAGCGACAATTAATGGACCAATCGTATTGCCAAGTGAAATGCCCATGGCGACGATTGTTGAACTACCAAGCCAAATATTTACCGCCACAGAACCAAGAACTAATCCTGCCCACAAACGCAGTCCCCAAATGAAGAGAGCAGCGACAGCAACGCCAGTGGGTGGCCATAATAGCGAAACGCCATGTCCATCACCAGCAATAAATTGACCAGCTAAACCACTGGAAGCATATAAAACGGCCACTAAAATAATGGCCAAAAGATAGAATAAAAAAGAAGTTGGGTTAAATTTCACGGGTGGTTATAAAACCACCGCAGTGATGATGTTCACGGCGGTGGTTAAGTATAATGCGTCGTGTTATGAACCGGCGCTGACGGCAACTTCGAAGAGGCGTTCGACATCGCCTGCTTCTAAGGCGCGCGCCAAACCTTCTAGGGCGAGGTCGCCGACTAAGCGGCGTTTTTCTGCCTGAAGTCGTAATACGCGTTCTTCAATCGAATCGTCAGTGACGATACGATAAACCATAACCGGCTTATCTTGCCCGATGCGGTAGGCACGGTCAGCGGCTTGATCTTCGGCGGCAGGATTCCACCAAGGGTCAAGAATAATAACGTAGTCGGCAGCAGTTAAGTTGAGTCCGACACCACCAGCTTTCAGCGAAATTAAGAACAACGGATCGTTGCCTTTTTGGAAGGCTTTCACTTTCGCTGCACGGTCGCGGGTACGACCATCCAAGTATTGATACGTATATTTACGCTCTTCGAGTTTTTCTTGAATAACGGCCAAGAATTTCGTGAACGAACTAAATACTAAGGCGCGATGGCCTTCACTGATTAATTCATCGACCAGGTCAATAAATAATTCCACTTTGGCGCTGTCAATTTCTGGCGCGCCAACTAAGGCGGGAGCACAGGCTGCCTGACGTAGTCGAGTAATGGCTGCCAAAATAGAGACGCGTGAACGCTCAAGACCTTTGGAGCCCAAGAGGTCCATAACGCCGACACGTTCTTTTTCCAATAGCTCGTGATAGAATTTACCTTGTTCATCCGACATTTGCGCATGGAGCAAAATTTCGGTTTTAGGTGGTAATTCGGTGGCCACTTCGCTCTTAATACGACGTAGAACAAACGGTGCCACGCGATCTCGTAATCGATTGATGGCTTCTGGATCATCCTGCAAGGTTTCTTTGAGCGTCTTGCGACGACCAAGGAATCCTGGCATTAAGAAATGGAAAATTGGCCATAAATCTTCGGCACAGTTTTGCACCGGGGTACCAGAGAGACACATGCGACGTCGAGCGGCGAGTTTAAGCGCAGCGCGAGTAGTCTTTGCTTCTGGATTACGAATGACATGCGCTTCGTCGAGAATAACTGAGCTGTATTCAATCGAAGATAATAATTTAATATCGCGCTGTAAAATATTGTAGCTGGTCAGCAACAGGCCCTTCTTTGGTAGGCGCTCGGTCGACTTGACGCGGTCCAAACCTAAATGGGTATGGACAGGCATTTCAGGGCAGAATTTCTTACACTCATCAACCCAGTTATCGACTACCGATCGTGGTGCGACAACTAAATGTACGCCTGGGTCTTCTTTGTGACGATGCATGACGAAGGCAATGGATTGAACAGTTTTACCCAAACCCATGTCGTCGGCGAGTACGCCGCCCAATCCACGATTCGAAAGAAAGACCATCCAGTCGAAACCAGCATGTTGGTATTCGCGCAACGTGGCGTTGAGGCCTTTAGGTAATTCAACGTGGGGAATCGACGCGCCACCTTTGGCTAAACTAGCCAAATCGAGTGTTTGTTCGTCGAGTTGCATCTCGCCGCCAGATTCAGCGAGCGATACCGCCATAGCTGCGGCGTGACGTGGTACGCGGACTTTACCGTTATGTTCTTTAAGCCCACCGAATTCAGCGAGCGTACGATAGCGGGTTAACCATTCGTCATTAATGCGGGCACGTAGACCATCTTTAAACACCATCACGTTTTGTCCGCGTGCGGCGTTCTTTAATAATTCTTTAATTTGTACATGACGACCATCGACTAAGGCGTCAATTTCCAATTCTAAATAGTCATCATGTGCAACGACTTTTGCGGTGGTGACAATATCAGCAGGTGGGCGTCCGCGATGTAAACGATCCTGGCCGCGAATATCCCATCCTTGTAAATTAGGAATAACTTGCGCTAAAAAACGATCCGCAGCGTCGCCGTCGGCAACGAAACCAAATGCCCCACGACGTTGGACCAATGCACCGCGTTTGATAAATTCATTACAACGCTGTAATTCTAAATCACGGTCACGTTCGCATTTGAGCATGTTGCCGCTTTTGTCTTCGGCGACAATTAAGCCAATACGTTCTAGCGGATCAATTTCGGGTAAATCGTCGTGGTATTTGAATTTCACATTGCCGCAGAGACGTGAATCAACTTCGTACATTTCCAAAATGGGCTGCGGCCGACCGCGTACTTGTTTCGCGCGTTCTGCTTGTGGCGGTACTTGACCAGCGTGAGCTAATACGCTGCGCCAAGGATCACGTACGAGCAATTCTTTTTGCACCATAATGGGGCCATGCATTAACGGATCGAGGTGCTCTGCTGGGCCGGTCCATTCCAAAGGAATAATACGACCACGAAACACTAAATTGGGACCAGGAATTAACCACACGTTGGCAACGGCTGCACCACCAACTTCCAAATAGAGGCGAACCATTTCCCCTTTATCTTCCATCATTAGACGGGGAGAACGTGGGCTGCCTTCAATCACGCATGGGTACGTCTGTCCATCAATGACCATGACGGGTGGCGGATGAACACCGCGCACTTGAGATAAAGCGCGCTGAATGGAATCCATTTCGTGCAGCGGTTCAGTTTTGATGCCGGATGCACCTTCGACTTGCAGCATGCGCGTGCGTTTGCAGTTGGGGAGCGTTCGCGACAACGTCAGGACGACCGGGCCGCCTGGACGACGTGGGCTCTCTGGTGTTGGCGAAGAAGAAGCGGAGACGCGCATGATCAAATCCGTTGCTGTTGTTGCAAATATTGCAGTTAATTCGTTCGATATAATCGGTCGAAGTAGTCGGTGATAGCCGTTTGGTGATGAGTGGATTCTTTCCGCCTCAATGTCCCCAAACATGTGGAGAGCGCATCCTAGCAGCGAATTTGTATCCGCAAGAAGGGAAAGATTGAATCTCTCACCCTCATTCATGATGAATTGGTAGTGAGTGGTGAGCGGATTTCGTTCACTCAGTGGGATAAAAGCGGGATTTTGTGAAACAGATTGCGGCTTTAGAAACGGAACTACGTACTGTCATCATCTCGGCTTGGAACGAGGTTGGTAGTTGCGAAATGAATGGGAACAGCACCCTCCGCGCCATGTTGCCATATCATCCCAGCACCGTCGCCGAGGCGTTGCATAGCATCCTTGATTCAGCTGCCGCAAGTCGTGGCTATGCCACTTTGGCGATTCCAGGTGGGCGTTCTCCTGGACTAGTGCTCTCGGCTTTAGCGGGGATTTGCGAACCATTTTTGCTTGAGCGTCTGCATTTGTTGTGGCTCGACGAACGTGCCGTTCCAGTGGGTCATGCGGATCGCAATGACGCGCTCACCTTGGCGGCGTGGAAAACCGGAGGAGCCTTGCCAGCCCACGTTTATCCGATGCCAGCCGAACGAGATGATTTGGAGGCTGCTGCTGTAGAATATGCTCGTGCGCTGAATCAGGCGACTAAGGGAACTGGCATTATAGATGTCTGTCTCATTGGTATTGGTGAAGACGGCCATTTGGCCAGTTTATTTCCCAACCATTCCGGCTTGCAAGAATTAGCCGAGGTCTTTGTCATTACAGACAGTCCGAAGCCGCCGTCGAAGCGATTAAGTTTTTCTTTGCCGGTGCTGCATCGAGCCCGCCACCATGTTGTTTTGGCCTTAGGTGCAGCAAAAGGGGTGGTGGTAAAAAAGGCGCGACTTGGTCCCGATAAGTCTTTGCCAATAAGCTTGTTACCGGTGAACAAGACGGTTTGGTATTTGGACGATGCGGCAGTGACAACAGCTTCGTAGAGCAGATTTAATTCCCCTCGTTTATCATCATTAACGGTAATAGGAGTCTTCGCTTGTTCGTAGTGGGGTCTTGACGGAGTAATATGTTATCTATCGTTATCAAATATAAGGAATGCCCCATGCAACTTATTCCAGAATCCAAACGCGTGCCATTATGGCTCAAGCTAACTTATACGGCCTTTATGGCAATTTTGATACCAGTTTACTGGTGGTGTTATGGTCCAACTAATTTTATATTTTTGTGACGTTGCCTTAATGCTGATTCTCATTGGTATTTGGCGTGAGTCGTCTTTGTTGATTTCAATGGCGGGCGTAGGAATTATTGCGCCGCAAATAATCTGGGTTGCTGATTTCTGCGTGGAATTATCAGGTGGACAGCTGACCGGAATGACGGCCTATATGTTTAATAGCGAACGGTCATTATTTTTACGTGGACTGTCGTTGTTTCATGGTTGGCTACCTTTTCTTTTAGTGTATTTAATTTGGCGGGTGGGTTATGATCGTCGTGCACTGTGGCGTTTTACGGGACTTGCCTGGGGATTAGTAGTGTTGTGTTACCTGGCATTTCCTGGGCCGCGTCCAGATGCTGCCAGCATATCAACGCCCGTGAATATTAATTACGTTCATGGCATGAGCGATACCGAAGCGCAATCAATGATGTCACCCTTAGCATGGTTGGGATCTTTGATGAGCGGCTTATTGATAGTCTTTTATCTGCCAACCCATGTGGTTTTAACGTGGTTATTTGCACCTAAACAACAAGATTCTACGACGACCAGCCAAGAAGTTTCTAAGATGGTTCAAGCCTAATCTTTTGCTAAAGATAATGAGAAACAGGTAATTTACTTTACGCAGCGCGCGGTCGAAAAAATGATCGCGCGCTTAGCGTAAAACGAGTAACCAAACTAACATTGCAAAAGGTGCGCCAACGGTACTGACGACCACTAATGCTGCCATTAATATGGCATCACCACCAAGTATGCGCGCCATTGGAACGGTGGCTACTGCAACTGGGCAGGCATTTAAAATAACCGCCGCGGTTAATGCGTGGGGATTTACCTCTAACAAACGGCCAACGAGATAAGTGATCGCAGGCACCGCCAATAATTTCCCCAAGCTTCCTAAGGCGAGCAGTTTTGGGTGACGACGAACTAAACTCATATCAAGCTGCATGCCTGTCAATAATAGAGACGCCGGAATAGCAGCCGTGGCGAGAAGTTCTATGGTGGTGCCTGGCAATGAACCATGCAGCAATCCTGGTTTAATAACGCTTGCAATCATGCCCAAAGCGCAGGCGATAATCAGCGGGTTGATTAGCATTTGGAAGCCGATCTCGATGAGACCGGTGCGCGTTAATCCATGATGGGCAAGGCGCAAAGCGGTAACGGTGCCTGCATTGTAGACCGAGACCATGATGCCGAGTAAAACGCCAAAGGTGGTCATCATCAGCGCGGCGTCGGCTGGTGGCATGGTTAACGCCACCAATTCCATGACCGGTAATCCAATAAAAGCAGCATTGGGACGGGCGACTCCTGAGACAAGTGTGCCTCGGGTGACGGCTGGTAGTTTAACGGCGAGTATCCAACTTCCCAACCAACCGCCGAAAAAACCTGCCAGGGCAGCTGCTAAAGCCTTGATGTCAAAATGGTTAACGAGATCTGCGCGCGCAACCATGATAAACAACTGAGCCGGTAAAATGACATAAAATACTAAACGATTAAGATCGTCGACGCCTTGATCAGTGACTAATTTGAGGCGGAAAATGAACCAACCCAAGGCCACCAAGGCAAAAACCGGAATCAAAGCTCCGGTCATTAGCCACAGATCATTCCACATGTTTTGCCCAGGTTTCCGGAAGATTTTCCATGGCGGGACGTTGGCGAGCGGAACGCTTGGCGCTAGGGGGTGGCTACCGCGAAAAGGGAAATCTGGAGTTTGTTCGTGTTTGCAACACTGCTTCTGGTTAATGCTGCCTCACCTTGCCTAATCCCTTGAACTAGCCTCAAATGCCCAGTCCTGTCGGTTGGCAGGCAATTAGGAGTGTTCTCATGTCCATCCTTCGTATCTGTGCCGTCACGGTTTTATTAGTTCCTACCCTGGTGCTGTGCGCAGCGGATAAACAATCGCGTGTAACGCCCGTGTCTTTGATTAATCAAACCATTCCGACGTACGGTGTGGTGAATCAAGTGCCGCATTACACGGATAGCCGTGCGAACACCCTTTATCTCGAAATTCATCAAGTATTGGCAGATGTTGAAAGCCACGTGATGTCAGGCAAATCAGTGGTCGCAAAACCAGTCGACCCGAAGAAAAAGAAAAATGATGACAAAGTAGGAGATGTCGCTGCGACGTCAGCGATTGGCGATGCGCGTTTAAGTGGCTTACTCAGTCGCTTAGTTGAATTGGATGCACTCATTACGTATCGCACGTATGTCGAACAATGGCAGATTGATAATAGTTTCTCGAGTTTGGCTCGTGCTGCTGAAATGCAGCTGCTCAGTGGATATGTGACCGCAGAAACGGCTGCCTCTGTGCAACAGGCTCGCGCGAAAGCCGCAGCGGAACCGAAAGTAGAAGCGCCGAAATCAGAACCGAAAGTCAAAGCGCCTGAAATCGAAGCTCCAGCGGCACCAGCAGCTCCAGTTGCACCTCCGGTTGAAGCCCCAGCAGCTGAACCAGCTCCTGCGGTTGAAGCTCCAGCAGCTGAACCAGCTCCTGCGGTTGAAGCCCCAGCAGCTGAACCAGCTCCTGCGGTCGTTCCGCCGCCTGAATTATAAATCATTGAGTTCCTTGATTCTAAGTAGCTGCGGAGTTTTGCCGCGGACTTTTGTGGCTTATTGGTAAATAGCCTTACGGTCTCCGCCCCATGGTACGCATCGTCGTTGGTATGAGTGGTGGTGTTGATTCGAGCCTCAGCGCAGCGCTGTTGGCTGAGCAGGGTCATCAAGTAGTTGGTGTGACCATGCAATTATGGCCATGCGCTGAGCAAGATGGCGGCTTCACTCGCGAAGACTCGTGTTGTTCGCCGACCGAAACCATTGATGCCCGCGCCGTCGCCCAGGGTACCGGCATTAAGCATTATGTCGTTGATATGGTGGACGGTTTTCGTGAAAGCGTGGTCGACGCATTTGTAGCTTCCTATGCCGCTGGCCAAACACCGAATCCATGCGTGCGCTGTAATGAAAAAGTTAAATTTGGATCGCTCTGGGATTACGCGCAACGATTGGGGGCCAGCCAGGTTGCCACCGGACATTACGCACGTGTAACTCAGGTATTTGATCGCCATGTACTACGTACGGCTGTTGATCGCAATAAAGACCAAACGTATTTTCTCTTTAGTTTAACTCAGGAACAATTGGCGGCGGCCCATTTTCCTGTTGGTCATATGACGAAAGAGGAAGTGCGAAATGCATCGCGTAGTCGTAAATTAGTTACTGCCGACAAACACGAATCGCAGGACATCTGTTTTATTGGTTCAGAAGGCGTCAGTGGTTTTTTACGTGAGCGAATTCCTGAAGCTTTTTATGAAGGAGAAATCGTTCATGAGAATGGTACCAAGCTTGGTACGCATCAGGGATTAGCCGCCTATACCATAGGTCAGCGCAAAGGCTTGGGCGTAGCTTGGCATGAACCATTATTCGTAATTCGTCTGGATCATGACACGAACACCGTGGTCCTGGGTTCACGTGAAGCTTTATTAGTAGAAGAATTATTATTAACTGACTGCACGTGGCACCTGGGTGAAATACCAGCTAATGGTTTATCGTGTTTTGTCCGAACTCGTCATCGTGCCCGTCTCGTGCCCGCGATGATTACCCCACGGTTAGGTGTTGGCCCTACTGGTTTACCCAATGCGGTTGTGCGTTTCGCCGAGCCCCAACCTCGCACCAATGCTGGACAGGCATGTGTGGCCTATGATGAAAAAGAAGATCTTTGCCTCGGTGGGGGTTGGGTGACGGCGGATGCCAAATAGCAGTAGCGCAAAATGCTAGAATGTCGTATTAATCAAACTATTTGGAAAACAAATACATCGTGCTTTAGCCGACATAACGTTAAAGCCAAAATTAACAGTACAGTATTCTAGATGGTGTTGAGTCG
>SYDV01000284.1 GCA_005801395.1 Planctomycetia bacterium
AAATAACAATCGTATTGGCTGAAAGACCGTTGTCGTCGAGGGCTTTTAAGACCTGTCCTACGGTCCAATCCGTTTGCACCATAAAGTCGCCATAACCACCGGCTTTCGATGAACCAATAAATTCCTTAGTCGGAACGATTGGCGCATGTGGGGAGGTGAAAGGAAAGTATAATACAAAAGGCTTATCGCTGTTTTTTTGTTGTTCGATCCAGGTAACCACCTTTTTGGTGAGCGTTGGCATGACCTGATCAAATTGCCAACCGGCCGCCATCGGACCTGGGCGTGCTTCCCAACTGCCCTCAGCTGTTTTTTCGGTCATGGATAATTTTGTAGTTGGGACAATGGCAACTTTATCATTTTCAAACCAGGTATACGGCGGGAAGTTAGGAACATCGTCGCCGAAATAATAATCGAAACCGTGTGCTAGCGGACCGCCTGGAATAGATTTGTTCCAATCAAAGGCATCGGCGTCATAACCCTTGCCTTTCCCATCAGTTTCTTTTGCCGTTGGTTTTTTGACGGCATTCCAATCCCAACCCAAATGCCATTTTCCGAAACAAGCTGTTTTATACCCAACCGTTTTTGCTAATTCAGGAAGAGTTAATTCAGCATCATCGAACACGGGCTGGTCAAAGGAATTAACTATCCCATGAAATTTCCGCCAATGAAAACGGCCAGTTAATAACGCGTAACGGCTGGGCGTACAAACGCCGGACGAACTATGTCCGTCAGTGAAGCGTAGACCTTGGCCAGCCAACTGATCAAGGTAAGGGGTTGGAATTTTTGATTTGGGATTTTGTACACCGAGATCGCCATAACCCATGTCATCGGCATAGAGAATCACAATATTGGGTCGGCCGGTTACAGGCTCAGCGGCAAAAATAGGAAGCGTTAAACTGCACAACATCGAGTAAACAAATGGCGCAAAGCGCATCAGTAAATTCCTTCAGTGGGTTCAGATAGTATTAACGCCCACATGCTGCTGTCGTTGTGTCTTTTTTCAATCAACCATTCATTCAAGCTCAGGCAAAGATTACTAATGAAATCCCAATTCGTTCAACTTTACCCAAGAAGTTATTGGGCGGCTGCTTTGAGCTCGGCTAGGCGTTTGCGCATTTCAACCAAACGCTGTTTATGTTCCGGATTGTTAATCTGGTCATGTTCTTCCAGTGGATCGTTGGCGACATTAAATAATTGTTCGTGGTTAAAGTCTGGCCAGTAGAAATATTTCCAATCCTTACGTACTAATGCTTCTGATGCCGGGATGAAATCCTTGTCTCTGATGACCGCGTGTTCATAGAAAAATTCATTGCGCCATTCGGGTTTAGTTGTGGCGAGATAGAGCGGTGCGATGTCACGGCCTTGCATCCCTGCGGGAATCGCTTTGCCGAGAGCGGCCAAAATGGTGGGAGCTAAATCTACATTCAGGGTAAAATCGTCGTTGGTGCCACCAAATTTGCTTTTTGCCATGCGTGGATCGCGAATGATTAATGGCACGCGAATACTTTCTTCATAGGGATACCATTTATCTGCCAAACCATGTTCGGCGTGAAAATAGCCATTGTCGGTAGTGAAAATAATTAACGTGTTTTCTAAAATACCTTGAGCCTTAAGTGTGGCCACAACTTTGCCGCAAACCGCGTCAACCTCTGTCGCTAAACGATAATAATTTTTCATCATTTCTTGGTGCTTTTCTGGCGTGTCAAAACGCTTGTGATATCGATGCCGTCCTTCATTTTTTTCGTTTGCAATAAATGGAGGTAAGCGTTTGAAATATTCGTCCGTAATCGTTTTGGCTAAGGGAATGGTGTCGTCTTTGTAAAGCGCCATGCTTTCTGGTTGCGGTAAAAACTGTTTAGGATTGCCGTCTTCCGCGTGGGTAGCGAAGAAATTAAGTGTGAGACAGAACGGTTTATTCTGAGGTCGCAGAGAAAGAAATTCTAACGCATCATTTTCGTTCTTTTTTGTTACATGGATTTGTGTTCCATCTTTTTCTTTAATCCAATGCGTTCCGGAATAGGAACGACCAAAGTCAAATTGTTCTTTTGGGAATTTACCGCAATGCCATTTGCCAATATGACCAACAAAATAACCGGCATCGCGCAGTATTCCTGGGTAGGTTTCTGTCCACGGTGTTGTAAACATACCGAATGAGCTATTGCCATGTCGGGACATCCATTGTCCGGTTAATAAGGTGGCACGACTCACCCCACAAATAGAAGTGGTGACGCAATGGTGCGTAAAGCGATATCCTTCACGAGATAACTGATCTAAATGTGGCGTCTTAACAATGGGATTTCCAGCACAGCCGAGGGTATCATGACGCCAATCATCGGCGAATAAGATCACGACATTCATGGGCTTGCTGTCGCCAGCAAACATGGAGCAGCAAGCACTGGTGGCGATAAAACAAGTCAGAATGAAGCGAGGTGACCACATATGGTTTACTCCAAAGCAAAAATGAGCGGCGATGACAAGATGCTACACCCTGGCTTGCGGTATGCTGTCATGTGAAAATGTGCTAATTTCCAACATGAACGACCTCTGTGCTAGAGGAAGTCGTCCATTATGCTAGCTGAAATGACAGATGGATGAAAGACTGAACTTTAAATTTGTGACTATCTGAATTAGGTGATTGAGAGGGGGCGAAAGATTATATTCATAATCTTTTTACTCTATTTTTACTCTAGTGATCGCCTTTTATCTGCCCGACTGGTTTATTGAGGGTGAATAAGTAGGCGATGATGTTGCGGATTTCATCGGGTTTCAACATGGCACCCATAGGCGGCATTAACGATACAGCGGGAGTGCGGCTAGTAATATCACTTAGCGCAACGTCTTTAGTTTGACCATCGACAAATTTTAGCGTGAGCCATTTGTCATCTTGTTTGAGGAATGATCCCATCAGCGTCTCGCCATTTTTTAAAGTTGCGGTCATGTTGCCGAAACCAGGGACGACCTGCGCGCTAGGTAGGATTAACGACTCTAATAAATACTCACGCGTTGCCCGTTTTTCCATGGCAATTTGCGACAAGTCGGGAGCAACAATACCGCCTTTCCCTTCGAATTTATGACAGATGACACATTGACCGACGCTTTGTTCGACGATTAATTTTCGTCCGATTACGGGATCGCCACCGTATAGTGCGCCATGATAAATGGCGAGCGGGTCTTTGCTTTGTTTAAGACTTTTTTCGTAAGTGTCCGCAGCTTTTTTTAGATCTGCATTGCCGGAGACTTTAGCCGCCTCAAGTAGTTCGATCTCGCTATCTTTGGGATGGGTTCCAGCATGAAGTTTATCGAATTGTTTAGCTAAAAATTCATTATAGGAGTGTTTTTTCATTCTTATCAAGGATAAATAAATTGCTTGTGAGTCGCGATCTTGATTTTCTTTGATGCTGTTTTTAAATTTTTCTTTATCGATGCGCGCGACGGCGCCATACGCAGCGGCGCGCATTTCTAAAAGATTGTCGGTAAGTAGTTTATCGATAAACGAGTTAATGCCTGGATACCCAGATTCGACTAGCTTGTCAAAGAAATTGATGCGACTGTCAGTTGGCACTAAGGGGCTGAATATTTTTTCTGCGATAGCTTTTTCATCGACCATCAGATTAAAATTAAGGGCGGAGACCAATATTTCAGCTTCGAAACCTGGAGTTATCTTTTTTGGTTTCATGAGCGCTGTAAGGGCTTCTTTCAGTATGGGAGTAACATCGAAACGTACTGAATTTACGGGGCGAATTTGTCCAATGACGGGATCAACTGGTGGCGTGATTTGCCATCGTTTCAAATCTTGTAATGCAACGCGACGTAATTCTTCCGGGGCTGAGTCATTAAGGAGATACCGCGTGACAAGGCGCGCCGCATTTTCATCACCGACACGGAAGCACCATTGTAATAAACGTTCTTGAAATGGGGCGTTTATTGGCGGTGTTCCATCAACGCAGCGTGCCAAGGTACCGAAAGTCTGTTGCAGTAAGGCATGATTGTTCATGCGGTCTACCGCGAGGATTGTTTCTTGGGTGATGCTCTGGTCTTTATCGTTGAGAAATAATGTAACGCGTGAATCCCCTAGACGTGCGAGCGCGAGCATGCAAACGCGGCGGATGGGGGCGGAATCGTTCGTACTTTGCTGTGCGAGGAAATCAGTGGTGCTAGGCGTATGTTGGCCAAGGTAAATTAAACCGACTGTCGCAGCGTGACGCAAAAAGACGTCGCCATCATTAATGGTTTTAATTTGAGCTAGTAAGGCTTCGCTGACTTGTGAGGCTGATTTACCTGCGATTTTCCCAAGAGCGGTTAAGACGAAAAAACGCACCCGATCATGAACGTCGGCTATCATTGGTAATATTGCCGAAAGGTATTTTTCGTTTTTGGATTCACCTAGGACTTTAGCGGCCTGGGCGCGAACCTGCCAACTATTATCTTTTAAAAGTGGTACTAGGTGATTGAGTCCAGAGTGATCTCCAGTTTGTCGCGCGATTTGACCAAGGCCCCAAATACCATGTAAGCGCGCTAATTCATGGGTTTGCTGTTCAGCGGCCATTTTACATTTAGTAATGCCATCAGCGCCTTTTTTTACCAAAGTAAATTGTGAGAATAAACGAATGCGCATGTCTTCATGAAAAAGATTTTGATATAAATCGTCGACCGATGCATCCGCGAATCCTTTGCTGAGTTTTTTCGCCGCATCAATTACGGATGGCGTTTCGGTGTATTTTTTATTTTCTACGGAATAAATCAGGCCTTTTTTACTGCCTTCGGGCGCATTCTGGGTGTTAACGTAGTCAGCTATTAACAGCCGTCCGTCAGTGGTGAATTCGGTAGCCGTAAACTGACCGCCTTTGCCGAAGGTCGAGAGGTTTTCGATTTTCAGGCCACCGCCGTGCGGAGTAAAACGAAAGGTATTAATTCCTTGTGAGTAGGCACAATAGAAGAAATGATTTTTATAGTCAGGTCCCATGCTATCACCTGGGTTAAAGGTAATGCCAACTGAACCCCCTGGGATATATTCCATGGAAGGGATGCTATAGGCAGGCTGTTCTGGAAATGCGGTTCGCCATTCACCCAGGCTGGTCCATTGGTCAATCGGTATAGGACCAGCACGTAAATGGAGTTTTACCGCATTGAAGAAGGTTCGTTTATTTTCATGGCCTGAATTCCAGCCATAATCACCTTGTTCAACTAAGTAACAAACGCGTGATGAATCGCCACTGCCGCGATTATTGTCGACGGTGAATAAATTACCGTATTGATCGAATCCTAGATCCTGCGGATTTCGATTGCCAATACAAAATTCTTCTAAGTTAGTGCCATCTGGTTCGCAGCGGAAAATGGCACCTCGTTCGGCGCTATAAAGTAATTTTCCTTCTTTGGTGGTGATGCCGTAGCCACGGTCACCATTAGAAAAATAAATTCGACCATCAACTCCCCATTCTAATCCGTGCAAGTCATGGCCATTAACGCCATTGCGAAAACCAACTCCTGATACAAATGGCTCGCGACTTTCACTAATGCCATCGCCGTCTTGGTCATAAATTTTCCAGATATGAGGAATATTGGCGTAATACATTTCGCCATTTAAGCCCATTAATACACTTGATCCATTGCCATCAAGCGAGGCATTAAAACCATCTGCGTAAATCAGATTTTTATCTGCGATGCCATCATGATTGCTGTCGATTAATGTGGTGATCTGATCAGAAAATTCAGTAAAATATGTCGCGCTAAACGTTTTATTGGCAATGTATTTATCATACAATTTTTGTCGATCAGCTAGCGAATGGCATGCGATCTCGTCTAAGAACCAATCATTGTACTTACGTGAATCGACCACGCCGCGAAGGAAACGGTTGGATTCTGCGACATAGACGCGATTTTGTCGATCAATGGTAATGGATAGCGGGTTATTGATCAATGCTTCGTCGGCAAAAATATGGCTGAAAAATCCATCCGGCACTTTGAGATTAGCGGATTTTTTTCCGGGGGTCGTGGGTTGATTTTTTGTGGTCGGCGTTTTGGGCGGAGTTTCCGCCGCCGGTAATGGTAAACTGAACAGGACTAAAGCGGTGATGAGACATTGAGTAACTTGGTTATTGCGCATAGGGGGTCATTTCTGCGAAGTTCTTGGAAGTTTAAGCGCCCAGGAGGCAAGAAGGAACGGCACGGACGAGGTCAATTCAACCAACGAACAATCATATTACAGAAAATATGTGGAACCTGATTCAAATGGTTATCTTTAGCCAATGACGGCTTGTTCGATTTCACGCTCATAGAGGAAATCAGCGAAATTTCACTGGCAATATCCGTTTGGTTCTAAGACAATAACAAGCGATGACGCTAACCAACCATAAGAAACTTAGTGCAGTTCGTCATGTCGCTTATCACCCTCAAAAGTTTATGACTCCCTAAACCATAACCGTTAAATAGACTGGCAGCTCAACCACTAAGTAACCAACTAAACGAAAGTCATCACATGAAAGACGTTTTTCTTTTTATTTCATTATTCATAAATGTAATAGTGATAGCCGCTATCGGTTTTTTTGGCTATCAAGGATATCAAACGTACAAAACGATGTCATCGCCTGGAGCGCCTACCTCAGTGACGGCGACGGTTACGGAAGTGATTGATATTAATGATGGTGGTTATTTAGCAAAATTTTATGTAATGGATTATGCAGGAAATAAGGTGGTGGTGACGGAACATAGTCACGGCACCTCAACGGTTAAAGTGGGCGATTCAGTAAAGCTGCAAGTGATGAAGCACGATTTCAGCGGGGTAAAATCGGTTAGTTATTTTATTACCCCCTGATTATTTGCACCGTGGCACGATGAGCGGACGGTAAGTTGGTAGACAGTTGATATTTATAACGCAGGTGAATAACCACCTAGTCGTTCATTTTTATCAAATTCCCATAAATTTCGTGCGATAAATGTCATTAACCACACCAATCAATGCGCCATTGATGATGACGGCAAGGCACCAAAACAGCGGTGGGAATGGATCATAAGCGACGAACAACATGATCATGGCGCTTATGCCATAGACGGCGGCGGAAATCAGATGATTAATATTTTTAAACTGGACCAGCACAGACCACGCTGTTCCAATGAACACTAAAAGGGCAATCATGACCCAGCGGTCTGCGAAAATTGCCATTCCACCATTCAACAGCAAAGACAAGAAAAACCCAATACTAGCACCAGTCCAAAAGCGTGCTTTTTTATTGTGCTGAAATCGTGCTTCAGCGATTTCTTCTTTAAGTCGCCGTTGTCGCTTTAATTCTTCCGGCGTTGGTACAGGTGGTGAGTTCATAGGTACAGGGATTATTGCTCATTAACGTTTCTTATTCACGGAACAATTTGGAAAAATGCAGGATCAATGGGCTTATCGCATTCCAATGGTCCGACTTGAAATTCATAACGATTACCTTGCGGATCCTCGCTGATAATGCGCGAGAGCGCGAGATCCGCTTGAAAGATCATTGTGAGTTTGGTGAGTTGCTTGACTAGTTCAGGAGCCGTGGGCGTTAGCTGGATGCTGTGCGTGCCGTCGGCATTGGTAACGGCGAGCAGAGTAAAATCTTTGCGTAATTTGACTAAATCAAAACGGAAACAGGCCATTAATTGTTGTTCAAAGAGGTCGTCTTTGCCAACTACGGTGGTTTTAACGTCTGGCTTTTCATCGGCAAATAATTGTTGTATTTCCCACCGTGTGGTGCCATTGCTGACAAAGCGCAATTTATAATCCTGATCACCGGGTTTGGTGATAATGACGTGATAACGCTCTGGAAAAGTGAGGTAGAATTGTAGATTTTGCACGCGTGGTGCGGCAGCGAGATCGGCATTATTGCGCGTGAGCCAAACTAGGGTTCCTTGCGCGGTGGTGTGTTGGCCATGGGTAGCGACGAGTCGCTGAACTAATGCCTCATCGGATTCCACAGCGCTTACGCGCGTAGGAACACATAGCAGGAACAGCACGAACAACAGGCAACCTTGCAGAGAGAAACGCATGCCGGATGGTCGCCCAAGAGAACGGCCATGCAATGTAGGGCCGCAGGAGTATCCACTATGACGACGGTTTTAGTTATTTTACCACCGGGCGCGGAAGAAATTGAAGCCGTGACCATTCCCGATATGTTGGTCCGCGCGGGTGCGCAGGTGACGGTCGCATCGACCTCGGCTGAACTGGTGGTCATTGGCAGTCGAGGCATTCCTTTGGCAGCACATACCAAACTCGATCAAGTCTTAGATCACGAGTTCGATGTGATTTACTTACCAGGCGGAGGTGGAGCGGCCAAAGCCCATCGCGATGACGCACGCATTCAACGTATGGCAGCGGCGCAATTGGCTTCGGGTAGACTATTGGCGGTCATTTGCGCAGCACCAATTGCATTAGTCCCAGGGAAATTGTGCGCAGGTCGTCGCTTGACCAGCTACCCAGGAGTACGCAGTCAAGTTGAGCCATATTGTGCCGCTTGGATCGATGAAAGAGTGGTTATCGATGGTAATTTGGTGACTTCGCAGGGTCCAGGAACCGCTGTGGCACTGGGTTTAGCATTGATCCGGCTCACTGCTGGCGCAGACGTTGCCACACAGGTGGCATTAGACATGCTAGTACAGCCAAACTGACTACGGGGAGATTAAGCCATGCGACTGGTGATCAATCGATTACTAAAACCGTTAATCATGTGTGCCGTTTTTTTATGCCTAACCGTATCGTCAGTATGGGCGGGTGACGCGAAAGAAGTGCAAGCCAAGTTTAATAAATCTTTCTCAGAAGGTTCATCTACTGACAAGAAAGAAGCCCTGCGTTCAGCGCAAAGCTTGTCTAAAGAAGACGACGATGTCGCTTTTGAATTATTGATTAAAGGTGTCAGCGATCGTCAGGTGCACGATGAAGCGGTGTTAGCGTTACGGGCACGTACGGGTTTGCAGCCCACGCTACTGAATCGCGGTAGTGGTTATCCTGGATATCCAGCCTCAGATGACGCGAGCGAATGGAATAATTGGCTTTCGGCTCGTAAGAAAGATAAAGAGACGCAAAAGAAAATTGCTGATCAAGATAAAAAATTAAAACAAATTGAAGACGATAAAAACAAACCCAAAGATGGTAAAGACGGCACGGCAAAAACGGATGATAAAACAGCACCTCCTGCTGATGGTACCACTCCGCCAGCGACGGGCGCTGACGGTGAAGGGTCAATTATTAAAGCTCCGCCAGCGTACGTGCCACCCAGCGATCTAGGTCGACTAGATCGTATCATTTTCAAAAGTGGTGGCACCCTGGTGTGTTATATTTTATCAAAACGCGTGAATGCTGATGGCGTGCTGCAATCAGTACGTGTGGTGCATCAGAATAATGGTGGTGAAGAAATCTTGTCCTCAGATTTAATTTCTCGTATCGATGAAGATGTGCGCTGATGCCAAGCGCACGGGGTATTTCGGCGTTATACCCAGGAACGTTTGATCCCCCGCATCATGGACATGTAGATGTCATTCGTCGAGCTGCCGCTCAGGTCGAACAATTGATTGTGGCTATTGCTGTAAATCCAGAAAAGAAGCCGTGCTTACCTGAAAAAACGCGCGTAGCAGTTTTACAAGAATTGTGCCGTGATTTGGCGAACGTTCGCGTTGCAACTTATACGGAAGCAACGGTTGCTTTCGCCAAGGCGCAAGGCTGTACGGTGTTAGTGCGTGGATTACGTAATGCCGCTGACTTGGACGCAGAATCTGGCATGGCACAGATCAATCGCAGCCATGGTTTAGAAAGTTTCTTTTTAATTGCCGATGTACGCCATCAACACTTGAGTTCTCGTTTGGTCAAACAAGTCCTCGCTGCGGGTTTACCATTAGATGATTTAGTGGCTCCAGCCGTTGCTCGCGCTCTTCGTACACCCATGAGCGGCTGACTTTTTACACGCTCGCATTAGGAGTCATCATGGCTGAATGTTTACGTGGTAATCCTTATCCGACGCCAAAGCTCGGACCGCTTTTGATCGATGAAGACTATGTCGCAGCGATTGAGCGATTGATAGATTATGCGGCGCAGGCGAGCACCGATTTAGGACAGCAACATAATGTTGAGCTAGGATTTGATGATGCTGGCATTGTTATCATTGACCAAATAATTACTTCGGTGCGTGCACGAAATTGGCCAATAGAATCCAATCCTTTTCGCTGGCACGCGAACGCTATCGGTTCGGTATTAGCCTGCATTATGCTCAAACGAGGAAATTCTCTGACGGCGTTTCGCTCGAAAGACAACTTCACTAATTTCAGCGTTTACGTTGCCGCAACTAAAGTAGAATATTTTCCGTTTCATAAAGTGCAGAAATGTTTGACTAGTGTTGATGCCGGAACGGTGGCGGCATATTATAAGGAATTTACCGGGGATATGTGAATGGACTGGTCCGATGTCCGATGTCCGATGTCTTTTGAATTTGGACGTTGGCCAGAGACCAGTTCGTTTGGTGAATAATCAAAAGTAGTCGTGGTTAATCAAAGACGTATTTTTAAAGCGCAAATAGCCAGTGTTATAAAACAAAAATATCGGAATAATTAGATAGGTCCGACGTTGGACATCGGACCAGTCAATCGAATACCTACCCCAATAACCCCTTCGTAGACGGTAATTCCGTTCCCGTTATGCGAATTGCTTGACGCAATGCGCGCGCGGTGGCCTTAAAAGCGGCTTCGACAATGTGATGGCTATTACGGCCAGTGTGTTGATGTAGGTGCAAACAAATACGGGCGTGGTCAGTGAGACCACCAAAAAATTCTGGCACTAACTCTACCGCCCAGCTTCCGAGCATGGCCGCTTCTGGTTTGAGTTCGTAGACCAAATAAGGACGGCCACTAATATCGACGGTGGCGGTTACTAATGCTTCATCAAGCGGACAAGCGAGATGACCAAAACGTTCGATACCCATGCGTTCGCCTAAGGCTTCGCGTAAACATTGCCCCAGCACGATACCGACGTCTTCGGTAGTGTGGTGACCATCAATGTGCAAATCGCCTGTGCATTTTACACTTAAGGTAGTGCCCGAATGTTTGCCAAGTGCTTCCAACATGTGATCAAGAAATCCAATGCCGGTAGCAATGGTGGCAGGACCAGCGTGGTCGAGATCCCACGTGGCGGTGATATCAGTTTCTTTAGTTTTACGTTTGACCGTCGCACTGCG
>SYDV01000285.1 GCA_005801395.1 Planctomycetia bacterium
ACGAATACCACAAACTCTTCGACGAATACGCCGTCACCAACGACAAATTCGCAAACCTCTTGAAGCAAAACACCAAACCCTAACATCCACCACACATCAACAGGATCTGCGTCCGGTAGGCGGACAGGTGTCCTTATTTATGGTTTCAGCATTTTTGCAGCCGCAAAAAAAATGCCCCTCACATGAACAAATCAAGATCACGCAAGACATCGGACATCGGACATCGGACATCCCACCCTTTCAGTCAAAGAAAGCGTTATCAGCCGCTGTTATATTTATCTAACTAACCCTCACGGCAACACAAACCGTCCGATGTTCGCGCGAATGCGTAACACTTTCGGTAAAGCATTACGATCAATACGCACACCAATGGTGTGACGCCCGGCGGGAATTTCCCGGCTTTTTTCTTGTGGATCCATGCGGATGCCATCGATCCACGGGCGACTACTACCTTCGATTTCTAATTCTAGGGCACCTGCATTTCCAAGATCGAGCACTGCGATGGCATACAATGGGCCATCGTTCGCTGGAATGGCGCTGAGTGCGGCGCGCCATGAACGCTCGGTAAAACGTCCATCGACCAAACTGAGCGCTGTAGGCTTTCCTTGTAGTTCTGCGACTTTGTCATTTGGCATCTGATCTTGGACATACACTTGACGGGCGATGCGACCATCGCTGGCATCAAATGGCCCTGGTTTACCGATGGCGGCCAAGAACGCGTACATATGAGCCTGATCAACGACCGGTAAAAACTCTAATAAGCTCGGCGGCATTAAACTGCCCATCGTGTCGCGGCCAGCGATGGTGTCTTTGACCACGGTCTGTTCGATACCGGGTAAACGTATTTTTATATCGCGCTCTGATTCGTTAAACGGAATGCCCATGACCATGCCGCCATCTTTCAAACGGAAATTAACCGCGTGATAGCCTTCCTTCACTTTAGCGCCGGGATTTTGCACGCTTTCAATAATGTAATCGAGTGGGGCGCTGGCCCCTAAGGTGCTCATGTCTGGCCCTAATTGACCACCGACACCGCCAATGGCGTGACATTGCACGCACGACATACTCGCACCAAAATAAATACTTTCCCCACGCACTGGGTCACCAATTTTTTGCACCAAGGCAACCCAACCTGCCATATCGGCTGGACGATCAGCCTGCGCAACAACTTCTTTTTTCGGCCCGGCTGCTAAAAATACCTTTTCTAACTTTTCACCACGACGGCCTAATTCGCGGGCTGTGGTGAGTCCCCCTTGAATCGCCGTTGGTGGTAAACCGGCAGGTAAACCATTTTTAATGACGCCATCCATTAGCCCACCTGCTGGCCATAACACGCGCCATAATCCGGCAGCTTCACTATCAGATTTGGCCGCGATTAAAAAGGGCTGTGCCGCATGTAATGCCGCTTGGCCATCAATTTTCGCCATCGTACCTAATATAGTATTGCGCACACCAGCATCTTTTTCTTCGCTGAGTAAGCGTTCCAATTCCGGCATAGCGGGTTTACCGATACGTTGAAAAGCGGCTAATACTTCATTACGTAAATCTTTACCTTGCGCAAAGCTGCTGATGCGTGGCACATACGCCGCCAGACGCCAAGCACCAATAACTCCAATTGCCGCACGTCGCACGCTGACATCCGCATGATCTAAATAAGTCGCTATGTTATTAATTTTTTCTGGCGCTACCACACCGCGTTGACCGGCTTCACCACACGCGAGCAAAGCGGCGCTGAGCCCGGCGGCATCCAATGTTCCTGGAAGTTCGCTAAATAATCGGTTCACGGATTCGGCGTCTCCGGCATGAGCAATTAAACTCAACCAAGGTTGTGCCGCGACTGATTTTTGCTGACGTAATACCATGGCTGCGGCGGCTTTCACTTGGTCCGCTGGCAACGCTAATAAACCCTTTACTGCTGCGGCTTCGCGACCAGCGATTGGCCAAGTTCCAGCAATTAATGCATTTACCCACGGTTCGCCGACGCTGCGCATGGTGCGATTTACCGCAAAATTATAATACACATCATCTGCGGGAACTTGCCCAACGGCAAGTAACGTTGCCTCAGCTGCGGCGATCGTGGATGTTCGCGCAAGTGCGGACAACGCTTCTAAACGCACACGTGGCACTGGATCAGCAGCTAGTTTGGCTAATTCCGCTATGCTTTCTGCGGTTGTGTCACTTCCCAACCAACGCGCCAAAATTGCGCGCTGGCCTGGGTCACTGCGATCCAGTGCGGCTAAGGCCAGTTTGGTTTTATTCGTCGCGTAAAAAATATTCGCCACTTCACGACGAGCTGCAGCGGTATTCACCTTAGCTACCCACGATTGTAAGGTGCCAACGACTTCATCGCTCATTCGTGCAATGAGTATTCGATTTGAGAGATCGCGTTCCCAGGTATTATTCGACAATAATCCATCACATAGGCCACTGATGCTGCGACCCGCAACTGGGGTCCAAGCAATGGCTTTCGACTCAGTTGGTGCAACGCGCCAAATACGACCATGCTCTTTATCGCGACGTGGATCGCGGAAATCGACTTCACCATGATTAATAACTGGGTTGGTCCAGTCGGCGATGTAGAGCGCACCATCTGGGCCGTGTTTCACATCAATGGGACGGAACCAGGCTTCACCCGTACGTAATAAATCGGGTTCATCATTGGTGACATAACCAGAACGTGCTGGGGATAAATCGGTTATTTTCATGCGCACCATGCGATGGGCGCGGAAATCGCAGGTAATGGCCTGGCCTTGCCAATCGGCGGGAAATAATGGGCTGTCGATTAATTCGAGACCACAAAATTTCGGATATGATCCCGGACTAACGCTCGGCATCGTAGCGCGAGCACCTTCACTTGGGGCAATGACCGTACCAGGAAAAGCCCAACTAATTCCGCCGCCACCACAACCATCAGTGAAAAACGACTGACCTTCTCTATTATTTTGATGTCCCCAAGTATTGCACAAACCCTTCATGAGCACTTCTACGCGTTCACTGTTGGGGTCATAAGCAAATACACCACCTGCATTCAAACGCACGACGCCCCATGGAGTTTCTAGGTGGGTATGAATATAAATACTTTGATTAAAATGCAGGCGACCATTGTGGCCCCAATATAAAGTGTGCACCGTATGATGGGTGTCTTCTGTGCCAAATCCGGACAATACCGTGCGCTGCTGATCTGCTTTACCGTCGCCATTCGTATCGGTTAATAAATCTAAATTCGTCGATGCACCAACATAACACGCCATCGCGCCATCGGCTCGTTCAACTGGCGCTATTCCGGAAGGAATTAATAACTCGTCAGAAAATACGTGAGACTTGTCGGCAACGCCATCACGATTGGTGTCCTCAACAATAAAAATACGATCCGAGGCCGTCGCTCCCGGTTCAATTTGTGGATAAATTGGCGTTGA
>SYDV01000286.1 GCA_005801395.1 Planctomycetia bacterium
CGTATGAATCTCAGTAAATATTCGCTCAATCGCCGTAATTTTCTCCGTGGCGCAGGCCTAGCATTGGCTCTGCCCTGGTTTGAAACCTTTGCCGCAGATATTCCTAAGAATAAAATTTCAACGAAACGCTTTTTTAGCGTCTATCATCCCGATGGCGTCGGTTTGCCACTTAAATCCGATCCCGCCTATAACGATTGGAGTTGGTTTCCGACTGGCTCAGAGAAAGATTTTAAATTAACCAAAGTCCTCGACGTACTAGAACCTTTACGTAGCGACATTACTATTTATTCAGGTCTATCGCATCCCGTCGCAAGAACCGTACATGGCCATTCAAATGCCGACCAATATTTGACCGGGGCGGCAACCGGAGGTGAAGGCCCTTATAAAAACTCCATTTCCATTGATCAAGTCTACGCAGCGCAGATCGGAGAATTTACTCGCCATTCGTCCCTCGTCATGTCGACCAATGGTGGAACCGGCGCTCCACGCGGTGCCGTTACCAGTTCCTTCAATATCCAAGGGCGTCCAATCCCTTCGCTCAATAATCCAAAGCAAATCTTCGACATGCTGTTCGTTGCCCAAAGTGATGCGCGTGAAAAATTAGCTCGCAGCAAAAGCGCTTTAGATTTATTAATTGCCAACACTCGTTCTTTAGAAAAACAACTTTCCCTACATGATCAACAAACGCTCGCTCAATACCTTGATGCCGTGCGCGATACGGAAATTAAAATAGCCAAAGCCGAAAAATGGCTCACGACTCCGGTTCCTAAAATAGACACAAAGCAATTACGCTTAGATGTTGATCCAAATGAAGCTCGACTCTACCTACAAGCGATTTATGAATTGACCTACCTTGCCTTTTTGAGCGATTCAACCCGTGTTGCCACGTACATGATGGGCCGAGAAAATGGTGACGGAATTCATGACCGCCTAGCAAGTGCGGTCGGCCTAAAAGACGCCCATGGCCTGACTCACGTCGTGAAAAAACCAGACGGATGGAAAAATCTCGGCACCTACAATCGTTTCCAGGCCGAAGAATTTGGCCGCTTCGTCAAAAAATTAAAAGACACTCGCGAACCAAACGGCAATGGCACTATGCTGGATAACACCTTTGCCATGCATGGTTCAGCCTCTAGCAGTTTTCACCTCTCTCGTAATTACCCAATTATTTCTGCCGGCGGAAAAAACCTCGGCTTCAAAAATGGCCGCTTCCTCAAATTCGGCAAAGGCAATGAAGACAATCAAGCTGGAGCAGGCATCGACACCGACAAAGGCTGGCAAAGTAAAGTAGAGGTCGAAGAACTTCCTTTAGCCCACCTCTTTGTCACCGTACTGCAAAGACTCGGCGTCGAAACCGAAGAATTTGCAGGATACAAAGGCGGGCTCGCGGGCGTTTAATTTATTCTTTACTAAATGGGATCCAGCCAAGCGTGACGATATGCTCCAAATCATCCACGACACCCTGACTGTCCTAAACCATACCCCACAAGTCACCCCGCAAGTCGCGCGCTTGTTGGCCGCCCTCCTCACCGGCGACCTAGACCGAGCCGCGCTCCAAAAGCTCTCCGCTTGAACGATCGCAAGTCCTTCAGCCAGCGTTATCTCAAGCCAGCCCTAGAACCCGGCCTGATCGAACTGACCCGTCCTAACAAGCCCAATAGCCAACTTCAGCAGTACCGGTTAACGGCCAAGGGTCGAGCAACCAGAGGCCCAGGATAATGATATTTTAGATACCTCACCTTTGTCTCGACAACAAAAAGACGAAAATCATATACCACGGCCAAATTGTCCCACCTATCCATTCAATACCATCAAACTCCTACGGCTTCGCCCCGGTAATCTCGGCCAAATAATTAAAGAAAGCGCGCTTGCGCTCGGAGCTGATTCCCCAATTCACGGGTGGAGATTGGTAGCCTTCATCTAAGCCTTCGCCTTTGCGGCGGTAGTCGAACCAACCCCAGGAGACGTGTTCGGCGACGGCGTTGGCGAAATTATTGGCTGGTTGGTCGAAATTTTCGTGGTCATCTTCATTAAATAAAATGGGCTTGGTTGTGTAACCTGGAACAGCGCGGGTTTGTTTGATCATTTTGGTGATTCGGGCTGGGTCTTTTACGCCATTTCCGTGGATTAATAAAAAGTCGGATGAGCGCACGACGTTTTCTTTGGGGATCGACCCGCCGCCGTAACTGGTACCAACCAATAATCGACGTCCATTGAGTTCCGTTTTTCGTACTCGGTCAATTAATTCATGAATGCGCGCAGGGCGTAAAATATCATGATCGTAAGCTTTAACGTCGGTTTCATTATTCACTTCGACGAGAATATTGCGCCACCCCCCGGCTAAAACCCAATTGGTAGCATTATCGCAGGCGCGTACGACGGTTGCTTCATCAGGGAAGTTATGGTCCTGACCAAAGTAGAAATATCCAAAAATCACGACCATACCTAGGTTATCTGCCGCATCCAATACCCGGCGCATACGGTCGGCGAAGGCTGGTCGCAAGGTCCCGTCATTATTAAAAGCACTAGATATCCAGGGCTGTGTTTTAGAATACCCCTCTGGCGAGCCGCCTTGAAAATTAACCGTAATGGCTAATAAACCATGGGCTTTCCATAACGGCATCGCGGCAATAAATTCAGTGACATTACGTTCGGCGTCCCAAGTTTTCGTGTCAGCATACGCCCATCGTGGTGACGATTCAGGATTCAAATCATCGTAGGTCGCTTGGACCATACGTGAGTTCATTAATAATCCTTCGATGCGATGGCCTTTCCACGTCCGTCCAGCATAGGTTGGCTTGCCATCGACATGAAAATCTTCACCTACAATGGTGACTACCGTTTTACCCAGTGGTGATCGTGTATTTTCTTCTGCGCGCTGACAACCAATCGCAAACTCCAATATGATGGCGCAAACGATGATAACCGAAAATAGGTTCACGATACGCATAAGATTGCCTTTCGGCGTCAGAAATTAAATCCCTAACGCAGTTCGTTGAGCTTGTTGAATTTCTTTAATCGCAACTCCAGCGGCATCGGTCAGTTCGTTTAATTGTTCGCGGGTAAAGACGCCATTTTCGCCAGTGCCTTGAACTTCAATAAAATTGCCGTCGCGCATAATGACATTCATGTCGACATCAGCTTTACTGTCTTTGACGTAGTCGAGGTCGACTTCTAATTTACCGCCGACGATACCAACACTGATCGCGGCAACTTGACCGAGGAGATAATGTTCAGGGCCTGATTTACCCTGTTGTTTCGACACCACGCGCAGCGCGTCGTATAAGGCAACCCAGCCGCCAGTAATCGCGGCGGTGCGAGTTCCACCGTCTGCTTGAATGACATCACAGTCGATGGAAATACTGATTTCACCGAGTTTGGACATATCGACGGCAGCACGCAAACTACGGCCAATGAGGCGTTGAATTTCAACACTGCGGCCATCTTGCTTCGCGCCATCGCGCTTTTTGCGTGGGCTGGTTGAACCTGGGAGCATCGAATATTCAGCGGTAACCCAACCTAATCCGGTATTGCGGCGATGTGGTGGTAAATCTTTTTCCACCGATGCGGCACATAACACGCGTGTTTCACCAAACGACACTAAACACGATCCCGCAGGATGTTTGACGAAATTACGTTGAAACGTGAGCGGACGAAGGGACATGATGACCTACAATAATGGGTGAGTGTGATTAAAATAAACGAGAATAAAATAGCACGATGCGGTAATAATTACCGCGCTTTAGTCGCCTTATCGGCATTCGCAGCCTGCTGTGCTTTCGCTGCTTTGAGCACGGCATCGCGATCATTGGCTAAAGCCAAACGTAAAATTGCCTTTTGCGCATGAAGACGATTTTCAGCCTGATCAAAGATAATTGCGCGTTGGTGCTCAACTGCGTTATCGGTAATTTCTTCATCACGATGCGCAGGCAAGCAATGCATGATGCGTACGTCAGCGCTCGCTTTGGCAATTAAATCATCATTGATTTGATAGCCTGAGAACGCTTTTAGGCGCTGAGCTTTTTCTGCTTCTTGGCCCATGCTGGTCCACACATCGCTATACAGGACATTGGCACTTTTAACCGCATCAGCTGGATTATGGACTTGGCGCACTGAAGTACCCCAGTGCGAACCAAACCCAGCAATATCATTTGCGGTGAAAGCGTAGTCTTTAGGACAGGCGAGCACCATTTCTGACCCAATTAAAATACAAGCGCGGGCTAAGCTGCGCGCGACGTTGTTGGCGTCACCAATAAAGACCACGCGCAAACCGTTAATTTTTCCGAAATGTTCTTGGATCGTCAGGATGTCGGCTAAGGCCTGACACGGATGACACTCATCCGATAAACCATTAATAACTGGCACACTGCTAAACTTGGCCAAATCAACAATAGTCTGATGACTAAACACGCGCGCCATGATGCCTTGCACGTAACGACTCAATACTCGCGCAACGTCGCGCACCGGTTCACGCGTGCCCATGCCGACTTCTTCGCCACGCACATAAATGGAACGCCCGCCTAATTCACTCATCGCGACTTCAAAGGACATGCGCGTGCGTAAACTTGGTTTTTCAAACAACATGGCCAAGGTTTTGCCACCGATGACATGCTCCGTTATTCCCTGCGCACGCCGCTGTTTGAGGTAGGCTGCAACAGCAAGCAAATCGGTGAATTGCTCGGGAGTTAAATCATTTAAACTAATAAAATGTTGTGGCATAGCGGCCTCCTGGCCGCAGTTGGAAATTTGGTTGATAGAGTATTAGGCGCGAGCTTGACGCGCCGTGTCGAGACGTAATTCGGTGCCGATACCTTCGGCGGTAAATATTTCGAGCAGCAACGCATGCGCGATACTGGCTTGCACGATATGAATTTTCTTCACGCCACTTTCGAGTGCGGCAATACAGCTTTCGACTTTAGGAATCATGCCATCTTTGATGATACCTTCGGCAACCAATCGGCGAACGTCGCTGTCCGTCATGCTGGAAATACGCGTACTCGGATCTTTCGGATTAGTCATGACGCCCGGAACATTGCTCATGAATACTAATTTTTCTGCCGCTAATCCCGTCGCTACCGCTAAGGCAATATCATCGGCATTGGTATTCAATACTTGTCCATCGACGGTCATCGACAGCGGCGGAATAACCGGAATAAGTCCGCGCGTCGAATAACGCACTAAACGTTCACGATCAATAGATACCGGACGACCAACAAAACCTAAGGCGGGATCGAGAATTTCACCCTGCACCACGACGTGGGGCGTGCTGAGCTGGATCGCGGCTCCGCCCAAATGGAATAAACGATTATGAATATGTTCGTTTAAACGATCGACTTCGCGTTCCACGATTTCGATCGTCGCCTTATCGGTAATGCGGCGACCATTATGAAATTCCGCTTTAAGTCCGGCTTGTTCCATCGCGCGGGTAATCGATTTACCGCCGCCATGGACTAAAATAGGACGTACGCCGACTTGCTCTAACCACACTAAATCGGTCAGCAATGAATCCAGCACCACTGGATCTTCGATGGGTTCTCCACCCAGTTTGACCACCATAAATTGATGGTGAAAGCGTTTGAGAAAGGGCAGTGCCTCTATCAAGACCTTGGCTTTGCGCGTCGCTTCGTCGACCACTACAACTCAACCTCCGCAGCCCGTCGCTGCTGAAAAAAGCAAGGCGCGGACTATAGAGCGATGATCAGTTTGTCGAGAGTCTTCCAGCCGTTTTCGGCCTAAACGCTGAACTTCCATCAACAAAAGTAAGCAC
>SYDV01000287.1 GCA_005801395.1 Planctomycetia bacterium
CCCCGCCATTCGCGCATCTTCAACCACATCGCGCGCTGCCTGATAAGCATCTTGTCCCAATAATCCTTTACCTTTGCGATTCCATAAACCATCAAGAAAAAAACGGATCTGCGCCTCGGTTATCGAAACACCTAAATGATCCGTCGCGACGTCTTCGAGCGTATGCGCTTCGTCAAACACGACGACTTGATGTGGCGGTAAAATCGCCGCATGTTCTTCACGTAAACTCAAATCGCTGAAGTAGAGATGGTGATTTACCACGAGTAAATCAGCCTCCTCCATCTCTTTACGGGCTTTATAAAAATGACATTCCGAATACATCGGACACTTGCGTCCTAAACAGTTATTGCGGTCACTTTGCACCTGACGCCACACTTGGTTCGGCGGCTCATAACCTAAATCGGCAAGGTCGCCGGTTTTCGTTTCGGTACTCCAATTGAGTAATTCTTTGACCACCTGCGCATCATCACGAGAATCAAACAGCATTTGCTGACCATTCGCCGCGTACTGTAGTCGGCGTAACGATACGTAATTTTGCCTTCCTTTGACCAACACCGCTTTAAGTTCCGGAAACAGTTGTTGCACCAACGGAATATCTTTACGAATCAATTGTTCTTGCAGCGCAATCGTGCCAGTGGAAATAACAACCTTTTGGTGATTTTTGAGCGCATGTAAAGCTAACGGTATTAAATAGGCAAAACTTTTTCCCACCCCGGTGGGAGCTTCAATAATTGCGTGACTACGCTTTGTCACAGCATCAGCAACCAACTCTGCCATTTCTAATTGTTGTGGACGACTTTCATAAGCTGGCATGATTTGCGCAATCATACCACCGGGTCCAAGAACATCCGTTGGCGAAACGTTAGATAGCTCGGTCATGGTGATTTTTGCTGCGACTCACGCCGATTAACGGCTAAAGCATCCGTAATCGCTGATGCCGCTGTTAATAAACGCGGAATCAATGATGGATAAGTAGATTTATCTTTGGGAATAATCGCTAACCCCGCAATAACCGGATTGCCAACTGGTGCAGATAACGATCCACCCTGCAAGGCATTGGTCGGAACTACCCAGGCCCAACCTTGCTCGCGAATCGTGCTCATAGCTGAATCATTGGTTTGATCGGCATATGCCATTAATACCGTCCCGATAGATGACAAGGTTGCTGGGTATAATTTATGGCCAGCCAAACCACGTTCTAGCGGTTGCCCAGGAGATCCATGATACAAATAACAAACTTGATCGCGCCATAAAATACCAAGCGCACAGGACAAACCCTCACCATGTAATAAACGAATCACGGGTAACGCGGCTTGTAATAAACCTGAACTGCGCAATCCGCTCGCCGCCAACACATGCACGGCTGGACCTGGTTGATAACGGCGATCGCTGGTACGCTCTGCCAGTCCTAAAGTTGCCATCGTTCCTAATAAACGATTTACGCGAGTATGTTCCATACCTAAGCGCCGCGATACTTCGCGACTGCCAATTGGCCCTTCTGCTCCACACAAGGCATGCAGAACGTCGAGCCCGTGGCCAAGTGATTGATTTGGTTGTGCGGTCATTGCGAAAACAGACTAACGCTTTGGCGCAAAACGACAGCTAGTCTCGTGGGCTGCCATCGGCGAGGTTCCGTATCGCTTCACACCGATGCCGGGGCGCTGGGTAGAAGGCAAGTTCCCGATAGCGAATCCCCTCAAGAAACCCGTGGTTGTGATGTTGTCCTTGGTGTTGTTGGCACAGATAACTCCGCCCAGCTCTGCGTTTGCAAAACCGCGCCCACGACGATTCCAGGTAACCAAACAATCCAACCAATAATGGTTACCGCCAAACCTAAATTGAGCACCCCCGCCGTTAATGCCGCCTGACGTATATCGTTGCGGTGCGCACGTAGTGCCGACAGTCGATGCTCGCCATCCAATCCGTGTAATGACAGCGCAATATCACAGGCATCAATACAAGCGATATGTCCCATACCTAAAGCACTCACTACGATGCCCGAAGGAGGTACCACTAATCCACTCAATAATGACGCACCCATCCAACCCAGTCGCGGAACTAACGTACCACCCAGCACTTTTAAACTGGCTAGTAAACCTGAAAGCATCGACAATTCCGTTTGCGACATCTTTTCCATGCCTGTCGCTAAATCAGATAATTTTCCTGCCCCCTCACGATGCGATAGAATTTCAGGGTGTTGTTTGATGTAGCGTAAAACCTGACACGCCAGATCTTCCAACAACAACGACATTAATACCGGCAACGATACCACCCACGCAACCACCACGATGGCACATCCCATGCCCACCGCAAAGAGACTCCACCACCAATAGAACCAACCGATATCAGCCTCACCTGGCCACAGCCACCAAGCAGTGGAAATACCTAAACCAATGAAGGCACACAGGCTAAAAAACATGCCGACTAACGGACGAATCCACCACCGCGGATGACGGAGAAACAACCATACGCCAAGGATCGGCCACCATACGTCTCGCATGGGCGAGGATTGTGGCGCGATTTTGCCCACCGAAAGCGCGAAGACCAGGTCCCGCCGCAAACACCTCGCGAAAGAAGCCAAACAGAAATGCTAGTTGGCCCCAGGCCATGTGTGATCAATACTCCGTCTTCACCCATGACTGTGACACCATGACCAGACTCGCAAATTTACCTGCTAATGCGCGCATGCGCTTAACCTCCATCGCACCGGCTTTATCCGATGAGCAATCAACGCAATTATTAACCGCCATCGGAAAACTCTTCCAACAATTCCAGCGCGAGGATCGCATTCGCGATTTCGCGACTGAAGTCCTGGGACATGGTCAAGTACTCGCCGTTGGTTGGGTTGATGGAAATGGTCCACTTTCCGGATGCAGTCATGATAAATTAGGACAGGTCCTACAAGCCATACAAGCGCGCTACGGCTGTCAGTTATTGGATGCGCCACCGATTGTTGTTGCCACTTCAGATGGATTGCACTGCGTTGACCGCACCAAACTCAAAGCTTTGGTCGCAAATGGCGTGATAACCCAGGATAGTATTCATTGGGATTTACGCGTGGAAACATTGGAGGCCTGGCGCACAACGGGACAACGACCCGCTCGCGACACTTGGCTTGGCCCCGTCATTTTACGTGCACAGCAGGTTGGTTAATCATGGTCAAACGACCCGGACGATTTTCACGCAAAAAATATACGTTAGCTGATGATTATTCTCACACGATTACTCCCATCGGAGTCGTTCATTCTCCTTTTCAATGGCGCGAAGAAGCGCCTCGCCAAGCGAATGTCGGAGAGGGAGTCGAAGCGATCATTGTCCTGCGTCCTGGTTTGCAAAATACCGTGCAAGATTTAATTGGTTTTGAACGCATTTGGGTGATATTCGGTTTTTGTTACAGCAATGGTTGGAAACATCAAATCGTGCCACCACGCGATACGGTCAAACGTGGGATATTATCGACACGATCGCCCGATCGACCCAATGCCTTGGGAATATCTTGCGTGCAATTAATCGAGATTAGCGGTCCACGCATTACCATTAAAGAATGCGATATGCTGAATGGCTCGCCAGTTTATGATATAAAACCATATATTGCTGCCTACGACGCTTTCCCACAGGCCAAGGCCGGTTGGGTTGACCAACTCAAACACCCAGGCCCTGACCACCGCTACCGCCCAGGACTAGACCCAGCGGAACGTAATTCGGCTGAAACACCGAAAGAATAAATTAAACGGTTCGCTTCAACACCAGGCTGACATTTAAAAAAAACTACCTGCTATGGCGCAATTTTTTTTCTGCGCGGCTGGAAGTTTTGCGCAACACGGTCTGCTTCGCTAACACTCGGTTCCACACTTGCACCTTCGGCAAGTAAATCATCCAAACTCATGCGTGGTGCTTGGCCTTTTACCGGGCGAATGCGACAATAGGTACCATCAGTAAGCAATTCGCGAGCTTGAACCGTATCAGCCAAACAACACTCGATAATATGCATAAGACGTTGAAGAAGCTCTGGTTTTTCTATGCGCACCATACATTCAACGCGACGATCTAAATTGCGCGACATCCAATCAGCAGATCCAATATACGTCACCGGATTACCAGCATTTTCAAAATGATAAATGCGACTGTGCTCCAACAAGCGACCAACGATTGAGCGTACGCGAATATTTTCTGATAATCCAGGCACACCAGGACGAAGAATACACATACCGCGCACGATTAAATCGATTTGCACTCCAGCTTGACTGGCGGCATATAATTCATCACAGATACCTTGGTCAACTAGGCTATTAAATTTGGCAATAATTCGCCCGCTCGCTTTACCACGTTTGACCGAAACCGATTTGGCATGTTCCGCTTCACGACGAATCAATGCAACAAAACCACTACGCATGGTCATTGGCGCAACAAGTAATCGTTCCCATTCAGGTGGCTGACTATAACCTGTTAACATATTAAATAAGGCAGCGACATCACGTCCTACCGCCTCATTCGCCGTTAGGTAACTAAAGTCCGTGTACAATTTCGCTGTACGGTCATTGTAATTTCCCGTGCCGATATGAGAATAACGACGAATGCCGTCTTCTTCTCGGCGAATAACCATCAATAATTTGGCATGCACCTTTAGGCCAACTAGTCCGTAAACAACATGAGCACCTGCTTGTTCTAACGCCCGAGCCCAACGAATATTGGTCGCTTCATCAAAGCGCGCTTTTAATTCAATCAGCAACGTCACTTGCTTCCCCGCCCGCGCTGCACGCATCAAGGCGCGCATAATCGGTGAAGTCGCCGAGACTCGATAGAGCGTTTGTTTAATGGCGAGGACTCGCGGATCTTCTGCCGCACGCTCAACGAATTCAACCACACGCTGATAACTTTGATATGGATGATGTAACAGTATTTCGTTGGCACGAATGGCAGCAAATGGTTCTGTCCATAACGATGGATACATGGTCACCGGCAACGGTTTGTCGCGCAAATCTGCACGATTAATCCGATCACCGACACTAAATAAAACGGTCAAATCTAATGGGCCATTAACCGCATAGAGGTCGCTATCGTCTAAATGCATCGCTTCTTGTAACCACGCGCGCAAAATTGGGTCGCCTTCGGCAGCCACCTCTAACCGTACCGCATTACTATGATCGCGGTTGGATAGTTCTTGTTCAATTTCACTTAATAAATCTGCCGTTTGATCTTCATCAATTTCCAAAGCGCCATCCCGAGTTACGCGAAATAAGCAACGGCCTAAAATGTGGTATCCTGGGAACAATAAATCTAAATAAGCACTAACGACATCTTCTAATAACGCATAACGTCCAACGCCTTCAATTAATGAAATCAAACGACTGCCTGTTGGAACACCGACTAAGGCGGTGCGCTCACCAGGTCGCAAATCCGTCGTTTGGGTCTGCGATTCTAAACGTACGGCCACCGTCAAACCGCGGTTGGCCACCAAAGGAAATGGTTTCGTCGGATCAACACCCAAAGGCGTTAAAATCGGCTCTAATTGATTGCGAAAGTAAGCTCGCAAGGTGACCTGATCATCAGTGCTCCATGATGATGGTGGCACTAAAACGAATCCTTCTTTAGCAAGGCGCGGGCCTAAATCATCCCGCCAGCAACGATATTGGTCTGCGACTAATTTATTTATCGCTCGACGCATGTCGTCTAGTAACTGTGGTGCATTTCCTGTTTCTGGTAATTCCACCCCGCCGACGCTACGCTGGTGCGCTAGGGCATGCACTTCGGCAAGACGCACCATGACAAATTCATCAAGATTTGAACTAACAATTCCCAGAAATTTTGCGCGCTCTATGAGTGGGTGTTTAACATCTTCCGCCTCTTCCAGAACACGGCGATTAAATGCGAGCCAAGACAGTTCGCGGCTAAAATAACGAGAGCGATCATCTAATGAATACGCACTCGACGAATCCCCCAAGGCTGAGATAGGAGATCGCGCCGAAAAGCGCTGTGTACCGTTATGCGATTTATCCTTAGTCATGATTCCTCCCGTGCGACTACCACAACTTGTAGACCAAATACATCAGCAAACATTCCCGCTTTATTGTCGAGTGACCAACGTTCGAGGGCAATTTGGCGTCGATCCACATGCATTAATAACCTCCCCTTATTCACCTCACAGCGCAATTTTTTAATACGCTGCGTACGTTCAACATCTAAGCCATAAGCTAAGCGTAGAATCGCGGCTAAATGCGAAACCACCACACGCTTGGCCCGTGGTAGCGATTGGAATTCCGTATGATGTGGCTCAGGCTGGCTCTTACGATGATAACGCGCGATGTTTGCTACCATCTCTTTTTCTATGACAGTTAAACCGGCGATGTCCACCGATTGAATAAGGTACATGGAATGCTTATGACGATTTCGGACATTAATATAAGAACCAATATCATGCACCAAGGCCGAAAATTCTAATAGGGCTCGCTCACGCTCACCCATTCCGTGCAAAGTCGCCGTTTGGTCAAAAATCTGCGTTGCTAAGCTCGCTGTGTTATGCGCATATGCTTGGTCGCCGCCATAACGTGCAACTAACTGACTACCTTCGGCCTGCAAATCTGCCGCACTGAGATAATAAGAACCGTGCGCCCCTGGTAATTGATCTGCAATTAATCCGTCACGCAAGGTGAGGTAGGGGACTAAAACTCGTCCACTCGCAATTTCCTTACTCAAATGGCGCAACAAACTAGCTGCGGGCAGCAATAAAGCTGCGCCACGCGCATCGGTACCGCACGCTTTTGCTCGCTCACTCGGCGTTAAGCCCTGCATACGTTCATACCACGCCGAAACATCTTTTACGGATAACGGCTCGATGGACCCTTTTTTCGCCTGAGGTCGCAGTAACGAACATAATTTACGAACATCACCACTCGTAATAACCAAATTATTAATCTCGCCCTGCGGCAAGCGTTGTAAAATCATACGCGCCGCACCCATTGCATAGCGATCAATGGTCGTGGCAAATTCCGCACTGTCGCGCAAAGCTTGAAATTGCTCCAGAATACGCACCGAACCGTAATGCTCATCCACCGAATGGATCAATTTACCCTTATGAATTAATCCAATGCAGGTTGCGCCACCGCCAAGATCAATCATCAAAGTGCGGCCGCTTAATTTTTTCTGACCACGCTGTAATAACAATCGAAGAGCATCGCAATACAACCGCGCCTCTTCGGCATTGTCGATTACTTCTAAATCAACATTGAGATGGCCACGCAAACGTTCGACCAAAACATCTGAATTTATCGCCTCACGCAGAGCCGACGTACCAACAGCACGAATTCGTTTAACCTGATAATTTTTTGCCGATGCCATAATACTGGCAAAAGCCTCAACCACTTCATCCATGGTTTGGCGAGACAATTTACCACTGACAAATGAATCGGTGAGTTCTATGGGAAATGACAAATCTTCTAAGATGCGATAGTTATCCCCAGTCACAGGTATTTCTGCAATAAAAGCGCGTACAGAACTGGTACCACAATCGGCCACCATCACACATTCCGATCCTTGCGGCACGCTTTCGCCGTTTGTTTTCCCGATTATTGTTTCAGCCATGAGAAACCTCGCTTGCTTCATCACTGGCGACTGCAGCTCCGATGGCAACCGCGTCATCCCCTAATTCAGCTAATCGCACATCAGGTTTTTCCCTGCTATATAACAAACTGAATTCACGCATGTCATCACGCACAAGCTTTAGTAAATCTTTGCCTAAAGCCTCCATAATGCCGCCGCCTAAAATAAACACGGCTGGATCGACAATCGCCGCCACACTGGCCAAACCCCAGGCTAAGGCGCGACAGGATTCGCGAACGGCTTTGTTGGTCGCAGGACAATCATCTTTCCATGCCTGTCGTATTTGTGAAGATTTTGGCTTTTCGTTTTTCTCAAAATCTAAATAACAAGGCACGCCAGCGGCTTTCGCCTCCAAAATTAAACGAGTAATCCCTGTTTTGCTCGCATAGGTTTCTAAACAGCCAATAAGACCACAGCTACATTTGGCCTTGCCAAATGGTGACGGAATATGCCCAAATTCACCAGCAAAACCGTGTCGTCCATTGAGCAAATGCCCATTCAGAATTATTCCTCCACCAAGGCCGGTGCCAACAAAAGCGGAAAATGAACTAGGCGTTCCGGCAGCGGCACCGTAAGTAGCCTCTCCTAACGCGCCATAATTAACGTCATTGCCTAAGATCACGGTATTTTTAATTAATTCACCCAAATCTCTCGCCACTTTTTTCTCTCGCCAACCAAGATTAGGAGCCACATGCACCATACCCCGTTCTTCATCAATTGGGCCAGGCATACCAAGACCAATTGCGGGTAATTCTTTAAGCGACACGTTTGCCGCCTCTGCCACTTCACCAATAGTTGTGTTCAATCGCTTGAGCACGGCATGATAACCATCTTCAGGCTTGGTTGCTCGACGGGCAGTCGCCAACACACGACCCTTAGCATCAATCACCACCGCATGCATCTTGGTTCCACCAAGATCGATCCCCAAGCGATGAGACCCTAGCGATTCACGATTTCGACCCATAAAACCTCACTATCCCATGAGATCTGCGAATAGATCCACCAGGAGTCGTGACCGTGTAGGGGCACTCATAGGAGTCAAGGTAAGGGCGCTTTTTAATCGCGACAAATAGCCACGGCTAGCGACTGCTAGCTTCTTCGACTTTTTGCCCGCGCTCATGCTGCCAACATCGTCTCACTTAGCGTAGGTACGATGTAGGGGTGATAAATTATTGGCTAAGGGCCTCAGGATAGGCTGGCGGCAAGGACTTTTTAGTCGCGACAAGAATTTCCAAGATGGCACGACGATCAGCAGCACTGATATGCCCAAAGGCTGATGATTGATCAACGCCGGTGAGAATTTGCAATAAACGCTGCAAGACAAATTCATGGACCACCGGCGGCAAGGCATCAAAAGATTCGCTATAGATTAGGTAGCTGCACGGAAAGCGTAATAGTCGGGTCTGTAAATCTAATTGCCGTAATGAGCGACCAAACGGATCGCTAGGCCCCACCGTCTGAAAATCGGCGCTAAAGGTCGAACTACCACGAATCGGAGCCGTTATTGGCATTTCATCGACAAACAATAAATGCCGCAATAAAGCTTCACCAACATGAGCAATACGTCGCTTGGCAGTGTCACTGCGAAAATCGACCGGACGCCCTAACGCCGCATTCATCACCGAATCATCACTTAACGCCTTTCGGGCTTCATACGACGCACGCGTCAACAGATTGTGCATTTGTGCTTGATGAACTAACACCATCAATGCCACCACATCGCTATGAGCTGATAAATATGAGCTTGTATCTATTAGTTGATCTAGCCGACGTAGTTTGGTGCTCGGCTGGCGATTCACCGTTTCCGGTGTCACATCATTGCTAAATACTTGATTACCGAGATGGGGTAAATCGCCGTATTCACCAGTCACATACCATCCACCCCAGCGATTTTCCCAAGGACTACGTTGATCCGTAATATGACTGCCAGCAGTGAGCACCGGACGGCCATCGACACCGGTAAACACCGATCGCACCACCAATCCCGGCACCCCACCTGTGAAATTATTAGAATCATGACATTGGAGACATTCATGTGTTTGCCGAACGACGGCACTCACCTGATCGTTACGCTGCGATAAAATATAAAACATCGTCCCTTGCCGTGGATCTGTACTAGAAATTTCTAAGACATCGCCGTATTGCACCATGCCAATATAACTCTCATCATTAAAATACAGTGCACGGGGTGCATCCGGAGAAATACGTTCACGCTGCAGGCTGGTTTTTGAATAAACTAACACTTGCGACGACACCGGAATTTTGAGTTCCTTAAGCAATGATGGCAACCAACCAAACGATTGATCCCAGGTCAATTTCGTTTGTCCGGCATCTAAGCGTTTGATCAAACGTGCGACCGGATCATCGGCCGGCATCGTGCTGTAGTGAATGGGAGCTTCGTCATAATCGATAGCAAATACCACCGTGAACGCACTCACTGCGGCTAAGCCAATAACCAATGAAAGGAGCACAAATGCTTTAAGGATCTTCATATCCGAATATGCTCTCAATCAGGTGCGAACGTTGACTCGTCCTCGCTGACCTTGGTCAGTGAGCAACCTTGCTGTGCGCGTTATTCTTGAGGTCTATTTTTACGGCGGTAGCCACCTGAGCCGCGCGCCCACGTGCCTCTTCAACCGTTGGGGCCGCAGCAATGGCCACCGCTAAGCGACGCTTGCCCGTACAAACAGGCTTACCGAATAGGCGGAGCTGACTCTCTGGCACCGCCAAAGCCTGATCTAATCCACTGAATTGCGGAACCCCTTCACCTTCTGCCAAAATAG
>SYDV01000288.1 GCA_005801395.1 Planctomycetia bacterium
CCCAAACAAAGACCGCCCCTAGCCTCCCCTCACATTCCCCGCATTATCCCCGCCCATGGCTATAAACGTTGCATCACCAACCGGCACTTTTGAAATCGATGGACTCACGGCCCTAATCAATGCTGGCCATGTGACTGCGACTGGTGGCATTCGCCCAGAGCAAATACAACCAGCGAGTTTAGATCTGACCTTGGATGCGGAAGCCTATCGCATGCCCGGTTCAATTCTGCCATTACCAGGGGAATCGGTGCGCTCGCTCGTGCGTAGCTTGGCGCTAGAACGCGTCGATTTAAATACGGCAGTCTGTCTGGGACGCGACCAAGTGTATTTAGTCTTATTACGCGAACGTTTTGATTTGCCGGCCGACGTTGAAGCCTATGCCAACGGAAAAAGCAGTACTGGTCGCGTTGATTTAGGCACGCGCGTGTTGGCAGATGGCAGCCCGCGTTATGACCGCGTCCCAGGGGGATATCGCGGTGAATTATGGTTAGAATTAATTCCGCGCAGTTTTAATATTGTCGCTCAAGCCGGCGTCAGTTTAAACCAAGCCATATTCTTTACCAATCGCCATGTATTAAATCATAAAGAATTAACCGAACGCCATCAACGCCAACCGTTATTACGCGAACCAGATGGCAGTCCGTCACCAATGTCTGCTCTTTTTGATGGACGTTTAGTGATGACTGCCGATTTGGATCGCCCTGTGGTCGGCTTTGTCGCCAAGCGCACGCATCATCCCTTAGTGCTGAATAAAATCGCTAGCCACGATCCCAAACATTTCTTTGCGCCGCTACAACAACCCGATTCCGGCTTTTTGTGCTTAGAACAAGATCGCTTTTATATTTTAGCGACCCGCGAACGCGTGGCTGTGCCACAAGATTTAGCCTGCGAAATGGTCCCATTTGATCCTACCGCAGGCGAATTCCGCGCGCATTACGCCGGATTCTTTGACCCAGGCTGGGGCGTCTTCGGAAACGATGTACGTGGCGCCCGCGCCGTCCTAGAAGTGCGCCCGCATCAAGACGACCTTATCCTACGCCACGGCCAGCCCATTTGCGCCATGGCCTATGAAACCCTGGTTAAGCCGTGTCATCGCCTCTACGGCATTTGCGGTAATAATTACGCTAATCAAGACGGCCCACGGCTGTCGAAGCATTTTATTTAAAACATGCTCACCACACCGCGTGGCACATACAGCCAGTGGTTGCAGCCAAAAAAGCATGGAAACATTACCATAGTGGCGACCTTGCGCGCCATGACTCTTGGACGCACCGTCCTTTCTTGCTTGCTCTGTCTCTTGCTCACAGGCGGACATTGGAGCTTTTTGCAAGTCATCGCCTGGACGGGCATGGTGATTGATTATTCACACCACATGTCCGTTCCAACCGCCGTGGTTAAAGCACTGGATGGCGATGATCCCTGCGCCTTGTGCAAAACCATTTCCGCGGCCACGGCCAATGACCAAGGTGATGCCACCATTCCATTTCAAAGCCTGATTAAAATTGCCAAAGCGGATGCCGTTGTAGCCCCCCAATACCTCACCGTAATAACTCCGGTCATGCGTCATTATTTCACCAACGCTGCTGTTATTTCCCCGCACAGTTTTCGTGGGGAACCGCCGCAGCGACCACCGATTAGTCTCAGCTAAATAATTAAGCTGCGCCGTACCCAACAAAAGCCTGTCTTTTTATTGCCGTCACGCGCAAAACTCACGCTGAGTCACCCCTAAATTATTTTAGGTGGTGCCGTCACGCGCTCCCATTGCGTGTTCACGCAATGGTCATGCAGCAAGTGATGATTAATCCAAATACCGCGCCTGCGCGGTAACCTCCCAAACGAATAAACATGAAAAAAAACCACGTATTCCGTCCCCTGTGCCTCGTTGCATCATTAGCCGCATTACTGCCACACACGTATGGCGCTGATCCCAAACCCGCTGCTGAAGTCGTTACCGTCGCCACAGACCGCGATGCGCCATTGACCACCACCACGACTGCTCAGGCTAAAACTGATTTAGCAACGATCCCAGGCGGCGCCTCCGTGGTCGATACCGCCTCATACCAAGCCGGTCGCGCCTCTACCTACCGCGACATGTTAGGTTGGACACCGGGCGTCACCGTACAGCCCCGCTTTGGCGCAGAGGAAGCACGTCTGTCCATTCGAGGCTCTGGGGTGCAGCGCACTTTCCATATGCGTGGCATTATATTACTGCAAGATGGCTTCGCCTTAAATCAAGCGGATGGCGCGGGCGATTTTCAAGCAATTGAACCCAGCGCGCTCGAACACATCGATATTTATCGCGGCGCAAACGCGCTCCAATATGGTTCGGCAACTTTGGGTGGAGCAATTAATTTTGTTAGTCCAACTGGGCGCACCGCACCATTAGCCGATTTGCGCTTTGAAGGAGGTAGCTTTGGTTACGTACGAGGATTAGCCGCAACCGGAGGTCAACGTGGCGATGTTGATTGGTATATCAGCGCCAGTGGTTTCCGCCAAGATGGTTATCGTGACCACAGCCAACAAGACACCGTACGCGTCAGTGGTAATATTGGTTATCGTTTTACCGACCACGTGGAAAACCGCTTATATTATTCGTTCAGCAATAGTGAATCTGAGTTACCTGGAAATTTAACTAAAGCGCAATACGATCCCGATGATCAACAAGCCGCTCCTGTAAATCTCGCCCTTGATCAAAAACGCGACTATCCCCTCTATCGACTGGCGGATGTCATAGCCGCAACTTGGGGAACGGAAAAAATAGAATTCGGATTTTCGTGGACCAATAAGGATTTATTTCATCCGATATTCCAGGTCATTGATCAATATTCGGAAGAGTTCGCTGGCATGGTTCGTTTGGTCAGCACTGCGCCAATTGCCGGTTTTAATAATCGCTTCACCATTGGCATTAGTTCTGCCATTGGTTACACCAATGATGATCGCTACACGAACACGGGTGGTCAACCGAATGGCCTGTTGTCCAGTGCTGATTTAAAGGGGAAAACAACAACTCTTTATGCCGAAGATCTCTTTCGCCTCAACGCTAGTTGGACAGTCATATTTGGCCTACAATTGACACAGGCAAAGCGTGACTTCGTTGATCAATTCCTGTCTAATGGTGATCAATCTGGTTCCGCAGATTACAACGCCGCCAATCCGAAATTTGGCGTCTTATGGCAAGCCTGTAAAGAATCCCAGGTCTACGCCAATATCAGCCGTAGTTATGAACCGCCAAGTTTTGGTGAATTAGGACTGGTCAATAATGCCTTTCCCACCGATCTTGAAGCACAATCGGCCTGGACAGCTGAACTTGGTACTCGTGGCGGAAATAACGACGCGACCTGGGAAGTCTCTCTCTATCACGCCTGGGTAAATGACGAATTATTGTCCTATGATCTTGGCGGCGGCAATCAACGCACCATAAACGCGGATAAAACAACGCATCTCGGCGTTGAAGCTGGGGCCGACATTACGCTTATCAGAAACACCCTTATTAATAACGACAGCTTTAACTTGCGCCAAATTTATAATTGGGGTCGCTTCACCTTTAATTCCGATCCCGTTTATGGCGACAATCAATTGCCTGGTCTACCTGAACACGCTTACCGGGTAGAATTAGTTTGGTCCTATCATGGCTGGTACATTGCCCCAGGTTTAGAATGGCAAAGCGGCTTTCCTATGAACTACGCCAATACGGTCGAGAATGACAGTTTCGCACTGCTTGGCGCGCGCGCTGGTTACCAAACGGCTAAAGGATTTTCCATTTATATCGAAGGTCGCAACCTGACAGATCAACGCCACTCACCAACCACTGGTATTGCCAATCCTTCGCCTGTCGTAGCTGATGCGAACGAAGCTTTATACCTCCCTGGCGATGGCCTGTCAGTCTACAGTGGTGTCCAATGGATCTACTAATGCGTCTACTCGTCTTATTATTTTTAGCGGTCACTATTAGCGCTGGCGAACACAACCATCCTGTCGGTGTAACCGACGGGGTGGCGTCTCTGGATGTCTGTGCTGATGGGAAAGCCATTCATCAATTAACCGCTGTCGCCAAACCTATGTCACCGATCGAAATCCACTATCGTCGTTCGGACGATAGTGGCACGACCTGGAAAACAGCGACCATCATCTCCACCGGTATGGCTCCACATAAACCGAATCGCACCGCCGATATCCAAATCGCCGCGCACGGTGACCAATTACTTGCGGCGTGGTCCATTGCTGGCACCGGATTCATGGGCTCAGGTCCGTTAATGACAGCCATCAGTCACGATGGTGGTCGCAGTTGGAGCGCTGGTGCCAATCCCGCTGATGATAACAGTATGGGCGGACACAATTTCGTCGATCTCGCCGTTGACGGCAGCGGACGCTTCCATGCGGCGTGGTTGGATAACCGCAGTGGGAAACAAGGACTTATTTACAGTAACAGTGACGACGGCGGACGCTCCTGGGCGACCAATCAAATCTTAGATCCTACGACCTGTGAATGTTGTTGGAACACGCTATTCGCCCACGGAAATCAAGTTCACGTGCTGTTCCGTGCCAGCAGTCCACGCGACATGCGCTTATTTTCTTCGCCAAATCGCGGCGCAACATTTTCTCCTGTGACAACCGTCGGCGCGTTTAATTGGAACATACAGGCCTGTCCCCATGTTGGCGGAGACTTAGCCAGTAACGGCACCGCGCTACACGCGGTCGTGTGGACTGGTGCTGACAGCAAAACTGGTGTTTATCACCTGCATAGCCAAGATCACGGAGCCACGTGGTCCGAACCACATCCGTTCCCAATCCCCCGAGCCCGCCAGGTTACCGTCGCCGCGCATCGGCAACGAGTCATCGTGTGCACCACCGCTGATGACGGCAGCGGTAATGCTATTTGGTTACAATGTTCAAACGACCATGGACAGACATGGTTATTACCAGAACGGATTTCCGGTATTGATACCGAAGTCGCCCATCCCAAAGCCGTTACCACCACGGAGGGAATTCGTATTTTTTGGACGCAACGAGTGAAGGATGGAGCGTGGACGGTGGAGCATTATTCCCTTTGAGTCCGGGGGTCCTTTTGAGTCCGGAAGTCCGGAAGTCCGGAAGTCCGGAAGTCCAGAAGTCCAGTGACGTCGAATATATTTCCTGATACGAACGCCATTATTACGGCTGCAGAAAGGCTGGGGCCATTTTGTTACCTATTAATCCACGAAAATAAAATGGCTCCAGCCTTTCTGCAGCCCGAAAAAAATCGCCCCTAGTC
>SYDV01000289.1 GCA_005801395.1 Planctomycetia bacterium
TGCAATTTCCCTGCCGCCGCCGCGGCAAATAATGCTTCGTCCGGCATACTAGCCCAAATAAAATAACTTAATCGCACGGCCATTTCGTAGGAGGTAATTTCATAGGCGTCCGGGAGTGGTCGCTGACTTTCAATACGGTAAATAAAATTCGGTGACATCAGCACGCTTTTCATGGCGAGCTTGACCGAATCCTGATAGTTAATTTCCTTTTTTATACAGGCGTCATAGACTTTCATATAACGACTGATTTCTGCCGCTGGAACGGGATGGCGAAACGCGCGACTAGCAAAATCAGTCAGTATTTCTTTTGCTGCATCTTGTTGTGAACGAGGTTTATCGTCTTTCGGTTGCACGGTGAATAATCGTTCTGGCTTGGCTTGGCCAAATACTTCCGCCAATGCAATCAACATTTTTTCTACCATAATTGGCGGAATAAATAAGGTGTCAGCATTATTTTCAAACCCGCCACCGCCGCCAGCGTCTTCGGGAAAAACGTCAGCCGGGCTACCACTAACACCCAATAAATCACGGATGGTATTATTATACTCACGCCGCGTCAGACGATGCAGGACCACGTGCCCAGGATCTTTGGGCAAATCGCTTTCATTAATGTTGTTGAGGGCATACGACACCCAACCTTGCATCCGTTCACGCTCAGCTGCCGTCGGCTGTTCTTTCGAACTTTCCGGTGGCATCTCATTTTGCTCAATCGCACGCACCACTTCCTGCCATTGACTGACGCCGCGCTGAATCGCCCGTTGGTCGACATATTTTTCTAGGTCGATCCCACCCTTTTGTTTAGCAACTCCATGGCAGCTATAGCAATATTTGGCTAATAATGGTTTTACGTCGCGGCCAAAGTCGAGACGTGCCACATCGCTTTCGCCAGCTTGCGCCAGCGCACAACAGAGACTCAGTAACAACCATCCTCTAATGATTCGCATGTTTTACCTATAAAATGTATACCGAGTGCTACTCATTTCGCTTTATTCATACTTCACCTCAAACTGTCCCATTCGTGTTATCTCGTCCTAATACCACCAAGTTCCGCTTCATGACATGACTTGAGTAATCGGCCGTATTCCCAACCTCACACACGAATGGTTCCTCGCCCCCGTTATCCCGGAAATTCGCCTGTAGCGAGCGCTCCAAACGAGGCGCATCAACATGACTTATCCGCCCAAACCGCTGGGATAATCGTTCAACAAGCCGCGCTCATCCCAGGCGCCACCGTATTGGAAATTGGTCCTGGTTTGGGAGCCATTACCGCCGCGTTATTGGCCGGCGGTAGCACCGTTTTGGCCATTGAACGCGATCCAGAACGAGTTGCCCACCTTCGCCAACGCTTCGCCCCAGCGCTAACCAGCAAACAGCTGACTCTGATGAGTGGCGATGCCATGCGCGTTATTCCAACGCTGCATGGTACGTGGTCAGTAGTCGCGAATCCTCCGTTCAGCTTAACGGCGCCTTTAGTTCGCCACTGGCTCCTGCAATCACAACCGCCACAAACTATAACCCTAGTCCTACAACGAGAGGCGGCGGAAAAGCTGACAGGCGTCAGTCTGGGACACACGCGATCCAGTATTTTAAGCCACCTCACCGGAGTGCCTGCCGTTGCATTAACGTTGCCACGACAAGCAGTTACGCCACCAAGTCGGGTCGATTTAGCGGTCTGGCACCACCGTCGACATGCACGCGCACCAAAACCAACTGCCCTACAAGCCGTTGACCGTTTATTGGCCATCGCCTTTGCCGGACCGCGTACGATGCAAGAAGCCTTACGCGGATTAGCGACGGGCATCCAATTACGCCGCCAAGCCAGCATCCATGGCTGGTTGTTGGAAGATCACCCCCGCACGCTGACCCCAGCGGCCTGGCTCGACTTCGCACAATTATTAGCAACCTGCGATAAGCTTGGTGCAAAGTAAAACGCCTAGGTCATTCAGCCGTATAGTTCGATAGGGTTCGAGAAAAAATCACGACTTAACCATCATCGTCGTTGTACATATCTTCATCATAATCAATTCTTTACTTGCCAATCCCACTGACTAAGGCTGGAATAAGCTTCATGAAATATTTCCTAACCCTTTTAGCTTATACTTCACTCGCAGGCGTTTGCGGAAATCATTATGCCTTAGCGGTCGATACCCCGGATCCGCTCCTGCCACCAAAACCGATGGCTGACCGCACGCTGCAACCAGAACCGCCCAAACCGCCTGCAGATAAGCCAAGAATAAAATCGACCGCTGTTCGACAATTACATATACCAAATTCTACTGATTCCGAAATAGCCATTAAATCAATTAAAGACCTATATAAGGATGAATATAAATCCCGACGCAACGAAGATAAAATTGCTCTAGGCCAAAAATTATTGGAAGTCGGCGTAGCCGAACGCAGTAATCCGACCTTGCGATTTAACCTCTTGCGCGAAGCCGGTGATATTGCGGCGGAAAATGGCGACTTAGGAACCGCGGAAGCAAGCGTAAAAGCATTAGCAACCCATTATCTGGTTAATGAATACGAGGAATATTATCGGATTTATAATTCCCTCATTACCAACCTCACCAGCACCGAAGTTGGCCAAAAGGTAGCCATTGCCCTTATTGGGTTAATCGAGAGTTGTCTTTCCGCCGATCAATATCCTTTAGCACAACGCTTAGCAAAAGATGGCGAAACCTTGGGGCGCCGCATTCGCGATAACGGTGTCGTTTCTCGCGCGCACACCCTGGGTGAAAAAGCCAAGGATCTCGGTGAGGAATTCAAAAAGCTTATCGATTATCAAGATTTATTAGGAGAACTCACCGCCGAAGGACACCGCCGCAAGGGACTTTTTCTTGGCATTGGTAAAAATGACTGGAACAAAGGTGCCACTGAATTAGCGCTTGGTGATGACCAGGCATTAATAACTCTTGCGAATCTTGATCTTACCGCCCAAGCCGCTCTCACTGCTAGTACGACCACTCCACATAATGGCACTGCCACCTTAGCTGCCGCTGAGGCATGGTCTGCCGCTGCACCTACCCAAGCTCGTGGAAACTCACGCGATTCATTTCATGCACGTTCGCTATCTTGGTATCGTCGCTCGTCCTCAGTACTTGAAGGTCTCGCTCGCGTAAAATGTGATAAACGAATTGAAGAATTAAATAAACTGTTATCCAATACGGCCTATGGCAATCACGTTCAATATCCATCTGGTGCAGCCTTTCTGCTGACCTTTGAACCAGATACGATTATTTCCAGCGGCACAAAAATCGGTGGTTTCACTGATGTTAGTGTTAATGGCGTTCGCACGGTCGCGACAGACGTGAATGTGACGCGCGGGAGTTTCGGTTCCGCCGCAGAGTTCACAGGAAGTGGTCGCATCGAATGTGGAAACCCGAAACAATTACAAATTACCGACAATATGACTATTTGCCTGTGGTTGTGGACGGAAGCATTAGACCTACGCCGCAACCCCCTTGCTAAGTCCTACGGCGGTGAAGGTTCGATTACCCTCGAGCCAAGTGGCACGCTAAATTATTTTTATGGCATTAATGGCGATAACGGCGGTAA
>SYDV01000290.1 GCA_005801395.1 Planctomycetia bacterium
AATGAGTCAGCGTTTAAATGTTCCAAACATGCTTTCAGGTGATCTGCGTCAAAACGCGCATCAATGTCGTCTTTTTCGTCATTACGCGATTGTTCAGCAAGAAACCTGCGTACTTGTTCGCTGTGATGGCGACCTTCGATTTCACGCCGTTCAAACCAGCGTAATAACACATAGCGAGCTATTCCCCGAAGCCATGGCAAAAACGGGCGACCAGGATCAAAATCGGATAATTTTTGATACGCCTCTATGAAAGCCCGTTGAGCCAATTCTTCTTCTTCGCTTATTGGGGCGCCATGCATTGCTAAATAGCCTCGAATTACTCCGTGTAAGTGTTCAACGACATCCCCAAATGCGGCCTGGTCACCGCTTTGCGCGGCAAGAATACGTTCTTGGATCCAGGCATGGGAAATGGTCATGGGGTTATTTATTATTCCTAAATTTGCAGCTTTTGGTCAAATATCATTTGACGATAAAGCATACCTCCGTTTTCTCATTTTTCACCCGGCATTTTATCCGAGATCCAACATTCCTGTGCTGTCTCCCATGCTCTTAGCATTGACACCAAGTCGTGCGAGTAAGGCTAAATGAAGATTGCATATTGGCGTGCTTTGAGTTTTCAGAATTCGTCCCGTTCGAATGGTGCCACCGCCTTTGCCGCACAACAAGGTTGGTAAATTTTTGTGATCATGATTCGCTCCATCGGTCATGCCAGAGCCGTAGACGATCATACTATTATCCAACACGCTACCCGTACCTTCCTTTAGGCTTTCAAGTCGTTTCAGGAAATACGCTAATTGCTGAGTGTGATTAACGTTGATCTTTAACACTTTCGCAAGTCGATCTTCTTTATTTTCTCTCCAGTGGGACACTTCATGATGCTTATCTGCAAAACCTAATTCGGGATAACTACCACCAAATGGTTTTCCGAACATCACCGTGGAGACTCGCGTGGTGTCGCTTTGAAATGCCAAAGCCAAAATATCGAGCATGACCTGCGCATATTCTTTAAATGTTTTGGGAATTGTTGGCGGCACATTCACTACTAGTGGCGGTGAAGTTTTCCATGGCTTCACTTTTTCTGATTCTCGTTCTTGGTCCAACTGCTGACGTTCAATACTTTGAATTCTTTTTTCTAAAGCACGTACCGAATCCAAATATCCATCAAGTTTACGCTGATCACCTACGCCCAGTTGCTTGCGCAAGTCTGCAGATCCTTCACGTAAGAGATCCAGCATACTCTGATCTAATGAAACTGTTGATGATTGTTCTTCGTTTTCGTTCACCGTGAAACGACTGGTATCGGTTCCCGTTAGTGCTGGGGAATTACGTCGCGTACTTATTTTACGTGCGGAAAATAAGCGATCAAATACGGCGCGAGGATTAATTTCATTGGGCATAGCAACCGATTCAGAACGCCACGAAACATGTTCAAAAAATGCGCCGTTAAAGCCTTTATCAAAGGTGTCAGAGCGCGTGGCTTTTTCGAACGATAATTGCAATGACGGTAAAGACGTAAAATGTCCAAGTGCATTAGCTGCAACTTGGTCAGCTGTTATTGCGTTATTTGGATCATTCTGCTTAACCATTCGACCACTCAGCCAGGCAGCAACCTCATTCGCGTGATGGCCACCCATGCCACCCCCACCGACATCTAGATCTCGTAATAGATCAAGGCCATAAATTGGCATAACCTTATTAATAACTGGCCGTAATGGCTCTAAAATCTGCGATAGATTGCCAATGTCATTGGTCGTACTGGGCCAAAAATGCTCGGGGTGCACACCGTACGGAATATATATATAGCATAAACGTACCGGTGGACGCTTTGCGCTTTTCGGAGTTTCGGCCCAACCCATTTGATCAAGTAATGGTAATAATAGCGATGCGCCTAGGCCTTTGATAGCGGTGCGGCGAGGGATTATCCAACGACTACTCATGGTGACTCCTGGGTTATTATGACATTAAGGCGAAAAATCTTCCTGCGGTCCGAATGTTTCATTATGCGTCTTAGTGTCACGGGATGCAGGGACGAAACCCCCGTAGAACAGCACACCGTATTTAGCAATAAAATGACCGTTCGTCATTTAGTTGATCGACTATTTGGACGACGATAAAGAAAGGGATAACTCGTAACGATACCCGTAATAAGACTCGACAAACGATGATTGCTGCGCTCGATTATTTGATCAACCACAGCTTCATCCGCGTCGATTAAACCGCGACCAAGTGCATAAACCAACATCTTGCGAACTAATCCGCACTCTACTTCATTCATACGTTGGGATAAAACCGCTTTAAGTCCCCGTGGTCCGTTAAAATCTTGCTCTGCCACACGACCCGAAGCATCAATTGGAATTCCATTATCGGTATTCCGTAGGCGTCCTACCGGATCAAAAGTTTCTAATCCGTAACCAATATTATCCATGGTGGCGTGGCAACCAGAGCAGGCCGGATCGCTACGATGACGTTCCATGCGTTGACGCTGACTCAACAAGGCGCCTGATTTACTCGTTTGAGGCTGAGCGTCCAACGGCGGGACATCGGCAGGCGGTGGTGCGGGATTACGGTCTAGTAATTGTTCTAAAACCCATTTTCCACGTTTAACCGGGCTTGTTCGCGTAGGATTTGAAGTGACCGCCAAAATAGCCGCCATACCCAAAATTCCTCCACGATTTTCATCATTTAACGATACCTGCCTCAATTGCGGCCCGGTGATTCCACTTACCCCATAAAATGAAGCTGACCGTTCATTGAGAAAAGAATAGTTTGCCGTAATTAATTCGGAAAGCGGCCGGTCCTCTCGTAAAACATGATCAAAGAAATAAACCGTTTCGTCAAATAATGCCTGACGTAACGATTGATCGAAATCGACAAATTGTTTTTCATCCGGCTGAATCCCAAATACACCACGAACCTGAAGCCACTGACCTGCAAAATCACTAGTAAATGCACGTGATCGCTGATCGGCAAGCATTCGTTTAACTTGCTGTTCTAAAACCGCAGGATTCCGCAATCGGCCTTTGGAGGCCAATTCAAATAACTCATCATCTGGCATGGTTGACCACAAGAAATACGACAGACGTGAGGCTATTTCATAATCGCTTAATAACGCGGCTCCATAAGCGTCCACTGGAATGCCGACTCGATCTTGTTCGATCCTGAAAAGAAATTGCGAGGAAAGTAAAATAGCTTTAAACGTCAACTTTATGGAGGCATCGAAGACCTCCCCGTTTTTGTCGGCCAGGGTAAATATACGCATCAACAAATTCATTTCACTGGTGGTTACCGGACGACGAAAGGCTCGATTGGCAAAGCTTTCAATGATCTGTTTGGCAGCATCAATCGGCGACAGTCCTTTACTTGGACGCACAAACATTAAGCGCTTTTGTATGTCAGTCATCGTCGGCGCTGTCGGACCCTGTATCTCAACGCTTTCGATCACTAGAGTCCGTTCGATAGCAGCGCTGGTAGCCTCAATTTTGTCGCCTGGCTTCTTCTTGTCGTTAGTTTTTTTTACTTTCGCTTCTGCTGGCGTTTCTTTTTGTAATGGATTGATATAATTGAGCGTTAATCGATGAGGGCCTTCTTCTAATTTGGCACTCAGAGAATACGCCGCTGGTCGTTGAGCACGCGCTGCCACTTTAATTTCACCAATGGCCACTCCATCAATCTTGACCGCAACCATTGCTAATTCGTTCGCCACAGGGTCACTGCCAAGATAAATTTTTACTTGGTGGCGACCTGCATACGGCGCAGAAAACTGGGTGTAAAATTCCGCCGCCTGTGTCGTTTTCCGACTGCCTCTTTCATTTTCAGGGGGTACGACTTTGCCATCAATAATACCACTTAATTCCATTCCGCTCCTAATTATTTCCAGTCGGCCAATAATTATGGCTTTGTCTAAAATCGTATCAACCGCAGTTAAATATTTTTCCATTAACAACGGCGAGACTCCCAGCGCATCGCCTTGATTATCGAATCCTTCGCTCACATCGTCGGGCGGAAAGTCTGCTGCTGGACGCAAATCAACACCAAATAATTCACTAATGGTCAAATCGTATTCATGACGCGTTAGTCGCCGAGGCGGGACGTAACCCGGATCCGGTGTTGCCAATTGGCGCAGCGAGACCGTCCAACTAATGATCTGAGCGCGTTCAGAATCATTCAGTTGTTGCGATTCTTTTACGGGAGGCATCTCGCGAGCATGAACCATTTCGGAAATATGTCGCCAAAGCTGACGCTGTGCTGGTGCCAAGGGATCGCGTAAGATTGAGCCTAAATCCAAATTCCCCTTTGCCTTATCACTACGATGGCAAGCCACGCAATTCGTCTCTAACAATGGTCGTAAATGCTTATCAAAATCCTGACGCAACCCTTTCGCATCACCAGCTTCCGCAATTACCACTAAAAGGGGCGTCAAGCAAAACAGCAAAACAGAGGTTATCAGTTGATTGGTCATTTAGCGACCATCCCGACTGCTCAAGACTTCGTAACAACCTTTTTGAATCCAATCGCAACAACAGTCGCAGACTCCCTCTGTGATTCACATTTAGGTCTAACTCAAACCCAATAGAAAATAGGAACGATGATTGGTCTAACGCTGATAAGCAGGCAGCACATGCCGATTAACCGTTAACGCTAAAAGCGCCATGCTGGTCATATAAATTTTACCTTTATCGTCTTCGTTTCCGCCTGGAGGCTGGCTCCAGGAACCATCTTGGGATTGATGATCGACTAAGATTTTCTCGACCTGTTTCCCGTAATTTTCCCATTGTGTGGGGGCTGCGCGCGACATGCCAACTGAATCGTAATAAACACGATAAAAGAACCAATTGCCTTGCCACGACAGCTGATCGGATTGGATACGTGCTACGATGCGGGCAACTTGCGGTGCGTCGCCTTGACGACCAATCATAAAACTCAGTAAGGCAAGTCCGCGCAATGCTGAGTGATCTGAACCGCGATTTTCGTAGCCGACTTTGCCGTCATCGGTGGTCATACGTTTCGCATAGTCGACTGCGCCAGTAATCACCGATTCGGGAACCGTAATACCAACTTGCTGAGTTGCATGCAAAGCCATGAGCTGCCACCCAGATAAACTGAGATCACTTTTGTCTTCGTGCGGCTGATATCGCCAGCCGCCCTTATTTTGTTCGTCCTTCTTTACCATCGCTGCATTTACAATAACCGCGACTGCACGTTCCAAGGCTAAACGAATACGATCCTCTAAATCATCATCACGGGTCATTCCCAATGCTTCGGCGAGCATCAATGCGGCAATACCATGACCGTACATACGGCTATTATCCGCTGTCCCAAAATAACCATTACTGTCTTGTTGTCCCAAGACGTAGCGTAAACTGCGTTGCATCCACGGCCCATGTTCAGGATCGTTGGGCGTAATTCCGGCAGCAAGATGCGCCATCAACGCCATGCTGGTCATCGCCATGGGATGTTTATCGCCCACGCGACCGGTTTGATCTTGTTCCTGACGAATAAAATCTAGCCCTCGGCGAATTGCTCGATCACGCGGTTGTTCGCTGGTTAAAATACGAATAACATCCTGATCAGATAACTCCACCGCCGGAGTAACTAACAGACAGGAGGATATGAAAATACAAAATATACCCCCCCACAGACTTCCGGTCTCTGCAAGGATTCTCCGACTTCCGGACTTCCGGACTTCCGGACTTCCGGACCCCGTATGGACTTCCGGACTTCCGGACGCTCCTATTAATTTCATTTCGCCCCCACACGACGCAAATACGCGCGAATCGCTTCCTGATGTTCTTCACTAAAACGTTCAACTCCGGCTGACGTCACATCGCCCGTGCTTTTTTGCTGAGCTCGGGCCCACGCTGCTTGGTCAACGCCTGGGGGCGCACGGCGCATGCCGTCTGCGTTTCCTGGGTCGCCAGTTCCAGGGCCAGGTTCGGTACCTTTACCGCTCGCGGACGGTTCGCTGCCTAATTGACTGGCCAATCGTGATTGACTAGCAGCAGCAGCTAATGTTTGTGCCGCTTGTTTATATGATTCCTGATGATCTGGCGCTGCCGCGATTGCCGCTAAAGCTTCTGCAGCCGCTTGCGCCGCTGGATTTGTCGCTGCAGCGGCGGCGCTCGGGGTTGACGGAGAATTCGCTGCAGCTGGTGCTACGGCAGCCGCGGCATCAGCAGCAGCTGGTGCTGACGCTGCAGAAGTGTCTGCCGCCGCTAATTTCGCCTGCATCGCTTCGGCTGCCTTATTCAGACTCGCTTGCAGTTTTTCACGAGCCGTTGCCGCGCGTTCTAAATTATCACCAGCTTGAGTCGCATTCGCAGGCGTGGCTTCAACATTCGCGACCGGCGTGGTATTGTCTAAAGCGTCCAGCGAATTTTGTTCTGCTTGGCTTAAATTGCTCACCGCTTGTGTGATTTGTTCCGCTGTCACTATCGGCGCCGAGGCGAGAGCCTCTAATTGAGCATCCAATGCTTTCTCTTGAGCAGCAATTGCTGCCTGCTGAGATTTCGCTGCTTGCTGTGCGGTCTGCTGCGCCTTGGCTGCTGACTTTTCATCTCCTAATGACTGATTTGCCTCGGCAGCGGCAGCCTCGGCTTGAGCCTGCGCACGATCGGCTTGCGCCTGTGCTTTATCGGCTTGATCTTGTGTTCGATTAGCAATTTCCTGCGCTCGTTCCGCTTTCTCTTGCGCTTTTGCTTGAGATTTATCGGCTGGAGTCGTTGAGGCTTCCGCTTGCGCCACGGCATTTGCTAATGCATCGCGTGCGTCTGCTTGTTGATCCAAAATACCCGCTAATTGTTTTGCCGCCTCGCGCTGCTCCGCCACGGCTTCGGCTAATTCACGACCCACCATCGCTGCCTGCTCCGTTGCCTCCGGAGTCATTTTCTTTTCATTCGTCAACGCCGCCTGAAATTGTTCCGCTAACGGACGCACCACTTCACGATCTAATTTATCCGCTGCCTGATTAGCATCAGCAACTAACACGGCACTCGATTTATCAGGAGTTATTTCCTGGGATGGAGTTGATTCCTGCGATGGAGTTGTTGGATCTTTTTTTGCCAACGGTTGCGCTTGATCGACTACTGGTGCTGGCTGATCTGTTGTTGCGACCGGCGAATTTTCGCTTGGCTGTTCGGTGGTGGAAGTATTTTGCTCCGCCTGTGATTTGTGCGTCTCCGCCAAATCAGTTAATTTTGGCTCTACCGCCGATTCTGTTTGAGCGGCTTTTGCTAACGCGTCACTTTCGGTTGCGGCAGCCGGTGCTTTTCAGCCGCTTGCTCTAATGCCTTGGCCAACCCCTCTGGAAGAGCAGCTTTCGCCGCCTCTTTTGCTTCAGTCGCAACTTCACGCAATGCTTCGGCAATTTTTTCTTCCGCTTTGGCAAATT
>SYDV01000291.1 GCA_005801395.1 Planctomycetia bacterium
CGTGCAACGCCATGACGCGGCTGAGTAACCTCGTGACCAGACAACTGCGCATCACCATTATCACGTCCTGTGGTATGGTGAGCGGCGTTGCGTTGGCATGCTGGTGGACGCTCACCATCACCACGCCCCCAATTCGCGACATCGCCTTGGCAACCGTCGAAATCGCAGCGCCAAGTGTAACGGTCATAAATCCCTCCGTGTGGGCGGTGCAATTGTACCAACCTTTGCGCGACACACCGACCGTCGCTGAACCAGCTTCCTCAACCCTTAAATTAGTATCCATTATTACCAAGAACGGCGATTTTATTGCGGCAATCGCCACAGTCGAAGGACTAACCTTTGTTAAAAAAGGTGACGCACTGCCATGGGGCACGATTAACCATATCGAAGCGCAGGCAGTCGATATCACCACGGCAGACCGTACCATGCGTCTGAAACTACAGCCATGAGCACAAGTGTCGTTCAGCCATTATTAAACTCTGCGCTTTTGCCAAGCCATAGCGCCTACATTCCCGCTGAACAATTATATTGGGGACAGGTACCGCGCGAAGCGGCGGATGGTGATGCCATGCGTTTCCGCTTTGAACGTGTTTTACCGATTCCTGTTGAGCAGGTACATGTAACCAGCACGTCATTAGCCGATGGTAGCTGCATTGTCGTTGGCATTGAGCCGGATCGTTTACGTACTTATTTAACCACGCGTCCTGATATTATGCCTGGCACTTGGACCCTCGTCCCGGATCGATTACCGCAACACCTCAGTTCGTTGGCTGGTAGCGAAGAGGCCCACCTGCGGTTAAATCTATTGCATGGACCGTTTGAACCAGCCCCACGTTTACGAATGCGGCGATTAACAGCTGGGATTTTACATCTTGGACTCGCCATCTGTTTGTTGTTAATCATTATTGGCACCGAACGACGCGTTCATGTCGCGCGACAATATACGATGCAACAACGCGATGCTAACGTCCGGGGCATTCAACAAATTATTCCACCACAAACCGGCATGCGCCCCGAAACTCAATTGACCATGGCATTGCGACGATTGGATCAAGCGCAACGCAATTCAGAGCAGCAGCCCAGCGATATCGCGGCCGTATTACAAGCCCTGTGGGAAAAATGGCCAAAGGATAAACGTGTGCAAATTGATTTATGCAGCGCCCAGGGGGATCGCATTATCATTCGCGGTCGTACCACGTCATTAGCCGATGCCGAGTTATTTGCCCGCGCGTTGGAAACTATCACGGTCCCCCAGCAACCATATTTGATGGAACCATTACAGGCACAGCAGGACGGACTTGGGGCGTCCTTTTTATTGGCCTTTGAACGCGTGCCGCATGCAGGTGTACCATGAACGCCGTTGCATTGCTGTGGTGGGGTGCCGCTGCAATTCTAGTCGTCTGTTTCTGCGTTCTACGAATAAATTCGGCACAGATAGAAATGACGCAGGCAGAGAAAACACACCAACAGGTCGAACGCGACATTAAACGCCTTGCACAAGCTCAAGCTGCGATGAGTGGCATGTCAGAAAAGCGTTTAAGTGACAGTGATTTAATTTCACGCGCACAACAGGCGCTCAGCCAAGCTGGATTACCCATTCAAGCCTGTAGCGGCGTCCAACCACGACCTGATAGCAGCGCGAGTGGGTCGAGCATCCGCACACAAACCGTATTAATGATGTTACGCGGTTTAACGCCCGCTGATTTAGGTGGATGGTTCGCTGCCTGGCGCAAAAATGAGCACGCTTGGCAAGTAGCAGAAGTGCAAATGACCCGCTCGGCGAATTCGCAGGGTAATGCCATTGCTGCCAGCGACATGAACCGATACGATATTTCTGTGGTCCTTGCGGCCCATTACTTGGCGGAGGCTCCGTGAACGTTCGTGTGTTCATAGTATTTTTAAGCATAATCGTTGCTGTATTCAGCGGCTGCGAAGAGCGAAAAGGATCGTATCAAGAACCCGGCGAACGGACCCGTGATATAGCGAAAGCCGAAGCTAAATATCAGGAAGCCGTTGTCGCCCTGGGTGAAACTCCTGCCGATGTGGAAAAAGCCGAAGCGCTGCTACGCGAAGCGTTAGATTATGATTTATACCATGGTGCGGCACATAATAATTTAGGCGTTATATTTTTGAACCGCGACCGTTTGTATAATGCCGCCGAAGAATTTGAATGGGCGCGAAAACTATTACCAGGGCATCCAGAGCCTCGAGTCAATTTAGCCATCGCCTTAGAACGAGGCGGTAAATATGGTGAAGCCTTAGATGCCGCCAACGCCGCCTTAGAAGTTCGCCCAGGCAATTTGGTGGCAATCCAAACCATCGCGCTGATTCAAATTCGCGAAAAACAAACCAACAAGAAAACGCCAGAGCACTTAGACGCCATCATTCAACGTAGTAGCGATGCCGTTTGGCGCGATTGGGCACGCAAACAACAAGAAATGTTAGCGGAAGAGAAGGCACGGCCTTAAGGGTAATTGGGGAGAGTAGCGTGTTGAGCCTGCAGTAGTGTCTTCCACAAATCGCGCCAACATATCATCTATACCACGTATTTAAGTCGTTGAAGATGAACCGACGATTACCGACGCGATTGATTATGCGTTATCGACGGAAGAGTTGGCCGTGGTACGCGAAGGGTGGTTTTATTGGTCACCAAGTGGTAATTGCGCGCACTATCCGCCTATCCCTGAAGAGGCAGGCGCTGGATCGGTAACGGTAAATTGGAATGTCGCCGTTTGTATCACAGATCCGGTGGCGCCACTGCCACTATAGGTCGTCACCTCCACGGTATAATTCCCGGTTTTAGGAATCCACGCTTTATAATTACCACCGGTATCGCTCTTCATGGCATAGGGCGCCGCACTTTCCGTTTGGCTGCCAGCTTCAGCGCCACTCCACACAAATTTAACGCTGCCCACGCCCGAAACATTTGCGCGAATATTGAGATTCGCTGTGACCAGCGATGACAAAGCGATGGTCGCATTATTTAC
>SYDV01000292.1 GCA_005801395.1 Planctomycetia bacterium
GGCGCCAAGGTCAACACCCACAACCGTCGTCCCTCTAAGCTCAATAGCGGATAAACAAAACGTCCAGTGAAGGTCGCTAGTGCCATGGCAACAGCAGTTAAATTCAATAACGACACCACAGGTCGCCAAAAATCATCAAACAAAAATGCCCGACCAACGCGCGGCAACATTAATAAATAAAAAGCCAACAAACCAAAAAACATCGTGAATTGTAAAACCTGAGCTGGTTCGCGAAGAAACAAACGTAAATCTTTTGCCGCCAATAAACCCAAATCGCGTGGAATAAAAGGAATCAATCGCCACGATTTGCTTGACGATCGCTGCCGCGATTCTGGCCGCCCAGTTAATGCATCTAATTCTAAGCGTAAACGCCGCGCGGCCATCCATTCCCCCATAATACCCATGCCCATCGCGCTGCTAAGCATAAGCGCAACAAAATAACTCCACGTTGCCCACTGCGCCTGTAGCGCCGCGCTCAATGCCTGCTGCGCCCACCACGGCGGTAAATACGGATTTTCCGCAAAGCGTAATTTACCGATTACTTCGCCCATAAATGCCACCGGCTCACCACGTTGTTCCAAAGTACCCAGCACCAACACCGCACCAAACATCAGACCCGCTGTTACCATCACGATGATACCCTTAAGCCCACGTCGCAGCAGCGGAATCAAACGCGCCAACAATAATGCTCCCAGCGCACCTGCGCCAATACAACAAATAATAAAGGCAAACATCGCAATCAACGAACTGCCCACCATTAGCATGGTCGGCAGCAACGAAAATGGCGCCCATAGGCCATCGGGAAATAAACGATCCAATACTAAAGCCCCAACTAATGGCACCGCCAAAACCAAAACCGCCCAACTCGACCACAATCCACCTTCAATACTAGAACCCCAAAATAATTCACGATCACTCAACGGCATTTGCGCATGAAAGGTGGCTGACCGGCTACGAAACAATGAACCCCAAATCAACACGGTGCTCGAAATAGTGACTAAGAAAAACAGCGTAAAGAAAAATAACGATAACAGACTCTCAATGAGCCGTGGTTTTAATCCTTGGTAATTCGCTTGCCCCAAAAACAGCAATAATCCCAGGAACAATGCCCCCAACATCAACCACACCGACAACACCACTAACCCCACGGAAATACCACGGATCGGCTGTTGAATAACTAATTGATGCACGGTGTTACGACCGCTGCGCCACAAACGCCACCACGTTGCCGAGAGCGCGCCCATGCCGATCAAAGTGACGGCCTAGAAACCAATCGCGAGGTCAGCAGCCACCACTAAACGCGTAAAGGAATTGGACGTTTCAGAATCACTATCGGTGTAAACCGCTTTCAAACGACCAACGACCCCTTTGCACATTTCATGTTCAACGCCGCCAACAATATCAACCGAATCGCGATTTTCGACCGTGCCCCCTTGTCCCATACCACTATCTTCACTGTGGTAATAAGACACCGAGCCAAAAAGCGCACTACGAGCCAATAAACGGTAACGACCGTCTATACCTCCACCCGAAGCCCACGCGGCATTCGCGGTTAAACTTTCATCAATGCGCGAGAAAATATTCAGCCCAACGTGACTACCACTTTCCCATGGCCACTTCGCTAAAATATTAATGTAAGGGGCGATAACCGTTTTGTCGTCGTAGGCCGCATTCTTATTAAAATTATCGTCATAGACACGATAGGTAACACCGCCTTCCGCTGTTAAGCTAGAGCGATCACCCAAGCGCACTTGCGAACCAACACCCGCGGTCATACCCCATGAATTATTAAATTGCGTCGTTTCCCAATAATCAACACGGTCGACCCCCACCAAACCGTAATAATACGTATCGCGTGCAGTGGTTGTACCAACACGACCAAAAGCACTATAAACGGTATTGTCACGGCTATCCGACGTGAATCCATTGCCGTCTTCTAAATAATTAATCGCCGTGATGCTGGCATTCGCAACCGTGCGCATTTCAGCGCCTTGCATGGTGAGCGCACCGGAACCGACCATGTTTTCACGTAAAATTTGCTGGCCGGTCTCAATTAATGGGTCATCGAATCGTGAATATCCACCGTGCAAAACGCCTTCATTTTTCGCTTCGCGCCACTTGTAATCGAGGTCGGCTAAACCACCGACCATATTTCCCTTTTCGTTTTCTGATTTGGAATAATTCAGACCTTCAAATTCGCCGTTGAACGTCAATGAATTATGCGGATTCAAACGCCAATCTGCGGTTAAGCCTGCAAGACCACGACCATAAAAGTCATCTTTTTCGTTCGTTTCGGTAGCAAAAATGTTGTCGTTGAAACCGACACCGAGCAGCACTTTCGGATGAAGTACTACGGTACCGTCAACTGCATTAAAATTCCCCATTGGTCGCACCGAAATATCTTTCACCGATATCGGATCCTGCTCAGCCCCCATGACAGGACTCATGCCCGTACCAACACAGGTGAGTGCGACAAGCAAAGCAACAGGACGATTAAGCAACATACGACACTCCCTTAGGAACTTGGCTGGCTCATGCTGCCCTGGGGAAGCGCTACTGTCAAACAGCGCCTCACCTGTTGGAATCACCCCATCGGTACAGTGTCGCAAGGTTGGTTGGCACTAAATTTCGCCATTTTACTGGTAAACGGTCCCATTGTGGTCGCCGCACTCCCAGGTCGTGGCTATCGCTGGCAAGCACACAAGCTCCCGGATGGCGCCGTAATAACCAATAGGCATGCCAGCGCATCGACCATCCATGTGCACCTATGAAGCTGCCGAGCGTCAGCTGCAACAAGCCTCCCGCATCAACGAAAGCGGCCACTTGCTCCCGCTGTTGCCGCAATCCACGGCAGCGTTCGGGATGAGCTAATAGAGGACGCAAGCCAGCTCGAATAAGGGCAAAGAGCGTCGCCCACGCCGCTGGCGGTAAATGGTCATCCGGTAATTCCACTAAGACCAAACGACTATCACCCAAAGGCCGGACCGACTCCACAAAGGCAGCCACGTCTTCAATACCACTACAATGATGTTCTGCGCCTAAGCACAGTTGCAAACCTGGCACTTCAGCTTGAACCGCCACCGTTAACGCATCCCAAGCGTGCTGAATAGACGCGTGCTCCACTTCAAAACGGGGGCTGCGCCAATGCGGAGTCGCCACCACCGTGGTCATGCCTTGCTGGTGCAACAACCGACACATCGCCACCGCCGTCGCCAGATCAGCAGCGCCATCATCGATTCCAGGCAAAAGGTGGGTGTGAAGATCCAGCATCGTGGTGATGGGCTGACTGTCTCTCACCAGTCACCCGCATGCAATCGACCATCTCGCAACATCGGACCAAGTGTTACAAGGAATCCGTCTTGCGGTAACGGTATCGCTCACAATCTCACCCACCGGATGACAATCATGGCGCAGCAAGACGTACTCGATTTCGCATTTTCCAAGATTGATGTCGATCTTGGTTTTATCATGACCTGTTTTAAGGAAGTGTTGGAAGAACTCGGTGAGTCAACCCTCACTAGTCGGCTGCCATGGATTGATGACCGTCCTTTATCAACCACAAATACTGATTTAAGCGAACGCGATGTCCAGGTTATCTCCATCGCCTTCCAATTACTCAACATGGTTGAAGAAAACTCTGCCGCCCAGGGTCGTCGTCGTCGAGAAACCAGCGAAAGTTTACTGCGCGAGCCTGGCTTGTGGGGACAGAATTTACGCCAATTACTCGATTCCGGATTTACTGGTGAACAAATTGCCGAAAGTCTCCAACACATTCGCGTAGAACCCGTTCTCACGGCGCATCCAACCGAAGCAAAACGCTCCACGGTTCTTGAACAACATCGCCATTTGTATTTATTATTAGTTAAACGTGAAAACCAAATGTGGACGCCGGCGGAACAGATATCAATTCGCGATGAGGTAAAACTCGCGCTCGAACGTCTGTGGCGAACCGGTGAACAACGTTTGCAAAAGCCGGATATTACCAGCGAACGACGCGGCGTATTACGCTATTTGCGCGAAGTATTTCCCGAAGCATTGCCACGACTAGACGATCGTTTGCGCTTAGCTTGGCGTGAAGTCGGACTTGATCCCGCACTGATAAAAGGTTCGGGAAAATTACCAAAATTGACGTTTGGCACCTGGGTTGGCGGCGATCGTGATGGACATCCATTTGTTACGGCAGAAGTAACCGAAACCACCTTAAATGAATTGCGTAAAACAGCGTTATTAGTCCATCGCAGTCAATTACGCCGCTTGGCCGAGAAACTAAGTTTATCTGGTCGTTTACAGATACCAGGAACCGAATTAACCACGGCCATTACTCACCTGACCAATTCCCTGGGCGAACTCGGCCAACGTTCCGTGCAACGGAATCAGGGTGAACCATGGCGCCAATTCGTCGGTTTAATGTTGGCACGCTTACCAGACCACGTCCCAACTACCACACTACCGCTCTATGAAAACCCAGGCGAATTAATTGCCGATCTTGAATTATTACATCGCTCATTGGTCGCAGCAGGAGCAGAGCGTCTTGCTGAAGGCGATGTAACGCCCGTTACCCGCGCCGTTGAACAATTTGGCTTTCATTTAGCTCGTTTAGATATTCGACAAAATAGCTCGGTTCATGAATTAGCCGTGGCGCAATTACTCACCGCAGCAGGAATTGAAGCCCAATCACTGCCCACCTGGAGCGAAAAAGATCGCCTCGCACTGCTCGATAGCGAACTGCGTACGCCTCGGCCTTTGGCTCATCCCAATGCAGTCTTGGGCGATGAAGCCAGTCGCGTATTGAGTTGCTTGCGCGTGATCGCCAGCCACATCGCCAGCCATGGCGTACCTGGTGTCGGCGCACTCATCGTCAGCATGACAAGAAGACTGTCCGATTTATTATCCGTGTATGTGCTTGCCCGTGAAACAGGATTAGTACGTCCGTGGTCGGATGAAAAAACTTCTGAATCTGGCCTTGCTAGCTTATTGCCGGTCGTGCCTTTATTCGAAACCATTGCGGACCTAGAAGGTTCCGCCGACATGGTACGAGCATTCCTGCAACATCCCGTGACACGAAGAAGCCTGCGCCTACAGCAACAATTACATGGTTATGTCCGCCCCGTGCAGCAAATCATGCTCGGATATAGCGACAGTTGCAAAGACGGTGGTATTTTGGCCAGTCAATGGGGACTCCATCGAGCACAACACGTATTATCCACCGTCGCCCAAGAATGCGGCGTCGA
>SYDV01000293.1 GCA_005801395.1 Planctomycetia bacterium
CCTTTGTCGTCATTTCCCGATAACTCGACTTTCTTATCATCGTTGCACAGAAACGTTGGGAAGTAATTGTGTGCGTGAACTTGACCATTGTAGCCGTAAAAATGATCAAAGCCTTTTTTGAGTGGACTACCAGTGGTATCGAATTGCCCCATCCCCCATTTTCCCATACACGCCGTTGCATAGCCCACTGATTTTAAAATTTGAGCGACGGTGACGGTGGACTCTGGTAAAGGTAATTGTCCATCGCCTAGTCCTGCAGCGGTAGGGGAACTACCGCGATTACCACGGATGGGACTGTGCCCGGTGTGTTGGCCGACCATTAAGGAGGTGCGCGACGGAGCGCACACACTGGTGCCACAATAACCCTGCGTGAAGCGCGTGCCTTCGGCGGCCAGGCGGTCTAAATTTGGTGTTTTGATCAGTTTTTGCCCGAAGCATCCGAGATCGCCTTGGGCTAAATCATCCGCCAGAATAAATATAATATTGGGTTTATCTGCACCAAAGCTGATGGGCACGCACGCAGTGACGAGCAGGAAAAGCATAAACGAAATTCGCATAGTGGGCGTCCGTAAGTTAAATTGGTGACTGAACATGGCGGCTGAAAAAGGTGTTTACAAAAAGGTGAAGATTGGTCGGCGAGTTTAGTTTCTATAGTGATGGCGCGATAAGGATATCCTCTTCATTACGAAGTTTCTCTCTATTCGTTTCATGGTATTTTCCTGCATCAACAAACGAAACGCAATTCGCCGTCTCAGATCCCATTGGTGTTTCATCAGTGATATTCCCATCTTCTTCGCCGCTCTTTTGGTGCCATGACCAGCGCAATGGCGTACAGACTATGTCTATAGATTGACTGGGTGGAAATAAGTATTTTAGGCACGGGTCTCGCCATTTAGTTATAGAATAATGTAGTTATCGCAAGTTACCCACCGGATTTATGTATTGAGATCGTCGCGCTTGTTTACGGTGCTTTTTGCTGCACGTTCGCGGTATGCGTACCCTACTATTTTTAAGTATGTTGAGTTATTGCGTGGCAGGTGAATTTCGGCCAGTTACAATAAAACCAGTGTTGGTGTCCGTGCAGCCCATGACAGGCATCGTGTTGTGGTCAGATAATGACCAGGTCGCTACTGATGCGATACAATTAGAATTTAGTTATGTGCGCTATGACGCGGTGGCGACTGGATCGGACCCGGAACAGTGGGACTGGACGCCCATTGAAAAATTATTGAACGCCGCAGCGGCACGAAAACATCAAATGATTTTACGTCTGCATTTTGTTTACCCAGGTGAGAAGTCTTCCGCCGTTCCGGCTTATATCAAAGCGTTACCTGGATATCGCGATGTCGTGGCCGAATCCGAGAAACAGCCAACCGGATTTTGTGATTGGGGCCATGTCGCGTTACAAGATTTTGCTATCGATTTTAATAAACGCATGGCGGCACGCTATGATAACGATCCGCGTTTGGCCTATATGCAGGTTGGCTTCGGATTATGGGCCGAATATCATATTTACGATGGGCCATTTGAATTAGGAAAAACATTTCCCGATTTAGCCTATCAAAAACGTTTTTTAACAGCGATGGCAACGAACTGGCTTCAGACGCCGTGGATGATTTCGATTGATGCCGCAAATCATGAGGTCACACCGATCGTTCGCGATCAGACGTTATTACAGTTACCTTTTGGTGTGTTTGACGATAGTTTTTTATGCAAACAACACGCGAAAGAAAATGCAAAAAATTGGGCAGCACTATCGAGCGAACGATGGCAACATGCGCCAGCAGGGGGTGAATTTAGTTATTACAATAATAAAGATCAAAAATTGGCATTGTCCGCAGCGGGACCGAATGGCGAACCGTTTGCTCAGGCAGCAGCGCGTTTTCATCTAAGTTTTATTATTGGTAATGATCAAGTGCAGCATGCCGGCTTAGAAACAGTGAGAAAATCAGGGCAAATGACAGGTTATAAATTTCGTATTATCAGGGCGGAACACAATGATGTTGTGACAAATTTATTGATTACCAATGATGGCATTGCTCCTTGTTATATGGATATTTATCCAGCGATGGGAAAACTCCGCAGTACGACGTCGTTGAAAGGTTTGCTTCCAGGACAAACCCGTACGTGTTCTATTTCAGACCGTGGCGGAGCCGTGTATATGGATTGTGCGCGCTTAGTTCCGGGACAAGTGATTGGTTTTTCCGTTGGCGCTTCCACGCAAAAATAACTCGAGCAGATGGCTCAGCTTCGCTTGGTTACTGCCGATTAAAGCGAGTCATGACAGTGAATGTTGTTATCAAAACCGGCGAGCGCGAGACCGCGATGATCATCCCAAAAGTGCCGTTTATTTTTTCGCAATAATTTGCCAGCTGAGGGACGCAGGCGTTTGTTAATCCGACTGGCTAGCGCTAAGGCATCGGCCGTCCAATCAGCCATGAATTGGGATTTTTTTTGGCGTCCGCTGAAGGTTTATTGAAGATTCAGTTATTGGCTGAAGTGAATTAGGGGTTCACATGACGCGAGGTATAAAACACCGGCGTTTAGAGTCATCGAAACAGGGCTGGGACGGCCTTCGTTTATGGCACTTCGACCTTATTATTTAGCGTGTCAGGGCCTATAATGGAGGGATGTTCGTCAATTGTCCGTTTTTTACCGGCTTTTGGTACGCAGAAGATCATGAATCAGCGGCGAAAACGGTGCTCTGGTTGCTGCAAATCGCTTTCGTCTGGAAAGATAGAAGGGGATCAAACCCGGTTGGCAGAACCGATAAACGTAGTGGTAGGTGGTGAACTAAAATAAGCCTGTGTGCTTGTCGCTTGTTCCACCTGTTACCATTGGCTATGGCTATAGTTGTGATGTGGGATCCGTATTTTAAGCCTTTGTTAGTAACCCATGCTGGTGACGGTAACGCGGTGGAGTTATGAAACCGCAGACCAATCCCCGTCCACCATTAGCTGGTCGTTATCGTGTTGGTACCGTTATTGGCATCGGCGGTTTTGGAACCGTGTACGACGCCTATGATGAAGTGACTCGCTCGCGTGTCGCGTTAAAATGTTTACGCGAAGTTGACCCGCAACGATTGTTTTTATTTAAACAGGAATTTCGATTATTGGCTGATTGTCGTCATCCGCAGTTAGTGCGTTATTACGAAATGTTTGAGGATCGTGAGCGTTGGTATCTGTCGATGGAATATATTGACGGTGTAGATATTTTGAGTTTTGTCCGTGGCGGGAGTGTTCATCAACCAGATAGCACCACCATGACGCGAAGTGCCATGGGTGTGGCTTTTGATAAGGATGGAGAAGTCCTTTCGCCGATTAGGCCGATTGCGCGGGGATCATCGTCTGATGTGCTGGTGGCAAATGACCGTGAGATTCACCGTTTGCGTAGTGTGCTTACGCAGTTGGCGAGTGGGCTTGAACATTTGCACGCAAATAATTTAGTACATCGCGATTTGACACCGCGTAATATTATGATCGACCAATCTGGCCGATTAATCATCCTTGATTTCGGGTTGGCATTACGTGGTACCGGTACATCGGTGATGCGTAATTTGCGTGTTGGTACACCAAAATATATGGCACCCGAACAGGTGAGTTCGGAACCATCTACCTCGGCGGCAGATTGGTATGCGGTCGGTTCAATTATGTATGAAATGTTGACAGGGATTCCGCCGTTTATTGGATCTTCGTCGCAAATCCTTAATGCGAAGCGCACCACAAAACCGACGGACCCGCGTGAGTTACATCCACATTTACCGGAAGATCTCTGCCAATTAGCCATGGAATTATTGGCCTTTGACCCGAGTGATCGGCCAAGTGATGCAGGCGAGAGATTGCGTGCCTGCGCAGTCGCAACGGCACGTACACATGCCACAAAGCGTAGTGCAACCGCGATTCCCTTTATTGGTCGTGAATCACAGCTGGCGCAATTGGATAAAGCTTGGCGCATGGGTATTCGCGACAATAAAGCGAGCGTGGTTATTTTACGCGCACCGTCGGGTATGGGAAAAAGCGCATTGATGGAACGATTTGTCGATAAACTTCCAGCTGGTGAACAATTAATTTTGCGCAGTCGGTGTTATCAACACGAATCGGTACCGTTTAAAGCGCTTGATGGTTTGGCGGATGCGATAGGTGAATTTCTTCAGGATACGCTTGATGATCAATTGCACCTGTTGTTGCCCGAAGGACTTGCTTACGTAACGCGATTATTTCC
>SYDV01000294.1 GCA_005801395.1 Planctomycetia bacterium
AGCGACAGACCGCGAACGTTTTGCACTCCAGGTAAGCCTTGCAATTCACGGGTCAACAAGGCGGTAACTTGAACATCAAAATCTTCCGGGCTTTTCCCCGTCCATTCACTCCAGACAATGACTTGATTATCGGATAAATCCGGGATCGCGTCGACCGGCACTCGTTGCCACGACCATGCGCCAGCTAACGCAATTGCGATAACGGCGGCGAAAATGATGAGCGGATTTTTTATTGACCAGGTGAGCATGGGTTAGTGTCCGGAAATCCGGAAGTCCGGAGGTGCGGAGGTCCCGAAGTCGGGGAATACAAGAGTCCGGGAGCCCGGAAGTCCTGTGATACGAGAATTCATTCTAATCCCTGTCGTTTATAGTAAGTAAGAGACGTCGACCCCAATCAAACTACCTTCATAAAAGACTTCCGGACTTCCGGACCTCCGGACTTCCAGAGGACTTCCAGAGGACTTCCAGACGCCGACTAATGCTCATGCCCACCCACCGGCGCCGCTGCACCACTGGGATACAACAACGAAGGCGTGCCAGCGAGTTGCGCTTGTGAATCGATCAGGAATGCGCCTTGGGTGGCGACGCGATCTCCCGCGGCCAAGCCAGCGCGCACGACGAAAACATCGTTGCCGTTATCGTCTTCGATACGTGGCCCTAACCATAACGGAACAGGCGTAAATTTTTGTTTCCCCTTCATGGCATCGCCGTCGAGTTTCCATGCAATATGTCGGACACCAGTTGATAAGACGGCGGTTTTAGGAATGAGCGAAAATTGTCCGAGGGTGCTGACCTCCTGCGGATCGGCGGGCAGTAAATTTGCGTCTAACGCCCCATGGAAATTCGCGGTAATCAGCGCCCCTGGACGCACTGCGCCGCGCACGTGCGTCAAATAAATACGAACTTCAACCATGCGAGTTTCTGGGTTAATTTCTCTGGCAAGACGTCCGATGATCGCTTTGACCTGACGAATTGGTCCGCGTTCATCACTCATCAGATCAACCGTTTGCCCTTCGCGTAAAAAATCAGCGCGCGTCTCTGGCACGTGTACAATCATAGTCATTAAATCTGGATCAACTACACGTAATAGCAGCATGTCTGCTGCTATTTCTTTACCCACCAATAAATCCTCATCGACTTGATCAGCATGTTCTAACCACACTTGACCAAAAACGGGTGACGAAATCGTCACCGTATCAACGGGATCTCCACCTTTAATGATGGCGTCGGCTACCTCGGCTAAATTCCATCGCACAAAACGATCACGTATGTTTTTTATTAATGATTTGTCATCCAGCTTAACCGCGGTTTGTAATTCGCCCTGAGCAGCAAAGGCCTCGGGACTATATAATTCAATTATGGGTTCACCGGCGGAGACTTCGGTACAACAGCCATAGGTTGCTTCATGACGTTTAACGATGCGACCTGCCACGCGTGGCACCACCACGGTGGTAAATCGATGGTCATATTCTGCCATACCAGCTGCCCGTACCATCACCTTAGCGGTTCCTGTACGAATGGTGGCAACCTCTAACCCCATGCGTGATTGCTGTTCGCGGGTAATTTCACCAGCCGTGACACGCTCCATTTTCATACCACACACCGGACAAGACCCAGGGTGTGTTCCAATAAAATCCATCATCGGACAGGCATAACGATCACCCATTGGATCAGCGGCATTTATTGCCATGGGATTATCCGTAAATAACGTCGTCGCTGGCAAGAACGCCACCACAGCGGCACCAATACATAATCCGGCGGAGATGGTGATGAGAGGATGGGGCATGGTATTATGTACTCGCTCGTTCTACTTAGGAATTTTTTCGTTTTTAAGATAAAAAGGTCCGTAGCGATCTGGGTCTTTCGCAAACAGTGGCGGGCATTTTTTACAGCCAAAACCGATTGTTTTTCCGTGGTATTGGGCGGTTGGCACTTCGCTATCAACATCCATGCCGCAAATAGCACAAATATTATTTATCGTTAGTGGCGTGACCGGGTGATTCTTAGCTTGATGACCCGAATGATCAGAGCGGTCCGTCATCGCTCCTGATTTACGCTCTTGCTCAGCGCTTGGCATCGACGTCGGCAGTTCATACGGTTTATGAAAAGCGCTACGTGCGACTAAAACACAAAATCCACCAATCAAAAAACTGATCAGCAATAGGGCGATATCGCGCTTAATCATGGTTCAGTCCCTTTGACTGGTGGTAAAATCATCAGCACGTGCGGCCATAACGCCGCGCGCGCCTGATTTGCCGATACCGTCGCATCAATTAAATCGACCCGTAATCCGGCCAAACGATCTGACACATCTAAAATAGCCGTAATACTCGCTCCAGCTCCAGCAGCTGCCGTTGCTAAAGCCTGTTGCTCTGCATCAGCGCGAGTCATAAGCGTCGTCGCTAAAATGGTGGTGCGTTGCGCTTGATCAACAGCACGCCGAGCAACTTCAACCGCGGTGCGCGACTGCAATCGTGCAGCATCAATTAATCGTTCAGCGGCAAGGAGGCGAGTTTGTGCTGCATCTATTTCTGCACTAATAGCACCATGCGCGACGGGTAAACTAATGCTAAGCGTTGCACCAATAGTTCGTTCATTGCCGTCTTCAGTTTCTTCTAATTCACCACGCACACCGATGGCGGTCATTGGACGACGCATTGCTTGCGCTGTCTGCAATGACGCCAAAGCCAAATCGCGCTCAGCTAATGCCTGTCTTATTGCTGGCGTTTGTTGCGCATCAAACGTCGCTGGCACCGGCGCAACAAAGATGGGCATTGGTTGATCGGCTGAGATAGCTAACCACGCGCGAATATCCCCCGTTTTATCCGCGATTTGACGTTCCCAATCAGTGATGCGAATGGCTAATGATTCGGCACGAGAATCGATGGCTAAACGGTCCAACACCGTAGCACTGCCTTGACCAACTCGTGCAGAAATTGTATCCGACAAGGCACGAATACGTTTCAATTCAAAATTGCCTTCGTTAATACGCGCCTGTAATCCTTCTAATTCGGCTAATAACATGGCAATTTGTCCGGCCAGCATGCCCACCTCACGCTGCATACCTGCCGCAGCCATAGCACTATCGGCAACCGCTAGCGCCCGCGATGCATCACGTTCACCCCAACGCGGCAATGATTGCTCCACCATCGCTTCATAAATCGGATGATTTTCCATCGGCATGCGCAGACGCGCATAACCAAGTCCAATCATAGGATCTGCCAATCGACCTGCGCCATCTTCGGCACGTTGCGCGGCAGCATAGCGTAAACGCAGAGCATGAACGGCGGGGGCCTTACTCAATGTCTGAACAAATTCATTCAGGACACGCTGTTCATTTTCAACTGAATTAGTCGTAATCGGTGTCGATACCTCTCCCGCCTGCAAGATGCACATACTGAAAATAAACAATGATATTCGCATCATAACGAACCGCTCTTTCAACAAAATGTACGAATAGGGACCACATGCCGCTAATGAAACTAGATGCTATTCCAGAAATAAAAACGTGACGGTCATGTCAACTTCTCGACAATGACCGTC
>SYDV01000295.1 GCA_005801395.1 Planctomycetia bacterium
CGCGGCCTGCAAGATTACGATGACTCAGTCGTCCAACAGATCGCTAAGGCCGTTGCCAAAGACAACTACCGCTTTCATACCTTAATCACTTCTATAACAGCAAGCTTCCCGTTCACCCATCGCCGAATCCCTTAAATTTCAAAATAAAAGGACTCTCACATGAATAAGAACTGGTTAATTTCTCGCCGCACTGCTTTACGTGGACTTGGTGTCGCGATGGCGTTGCCACTCATGGAAACGATGGGATGGGCTGAAACACCGAAATCGGGTAAGGTTTATCGCTCCCCGATTCGCACAGCATTTATCATGATTCCCAATGGTGTCGTCATGGAAAATTGGAAGTTCAAAAAAGATGCCCCCAAAGACCTTCCCCGCATCATCGCACCATTAGCCCCAGTGATGCAAGACGTCTTAGTGATTAATAATTTATAACACGACACAGCACGACCCAATGGCGATGGCGGTGGTGATCATGCACGCGAAACCAGCACTTTCCTTACCGGTGTCCAAATTCGTAAAACCGCTGGAACTGATATTCAATCTGGCATATCCATCGACCAAGTAATGGCTGAAAAAGTTGGCATCTATACGTCGCTGCCTTCGCTCGAACTCGGTATCGAAGCTGGTAACCAAGCTGGTAACTGTGACTCTGGATATAGTTGCGCTTATTCTGCTAATATATCCTGGCGCTCGCCCACCACGCCCATGGCCAAGGAAGTAAATCCCAAAGCCGCATTTGACCGTATGTTTAGTGCCAAGAAAAACTTAAAACCACAAAAAACTGGTGGCCCAGATATTGATGCGAATTTAAAGGCATCTACTAATAATGAAAAAACACTTGATCAAAGCGTGCTCGATTTGGTCTTAGGTGATGCAAAACGTTTACGTGGAAACGTCAGCGGCAATGACCAACGTAAATTAGACGAGTACCTTGATTCTGTGCGCGCCCTAGAAAAACGTATTGAGCACGCACAAAAATCTGCCGCCGAAACTGCCGATGAAGCCAATGCCAAAAAAGGCGGTAATTTCAGCCCAATCATCACCCTCGATTTTTCTGCCGATCACTCAAAATTCCCAGAACACGTCAAATTAATGATGGATCTGATGGTGCTTGGCTTCCAAACCGACACCACCCGCATTTGCTCATTCTCCATTGGCAACGGCGGTTCAAATCGTACATATCCGCATATCGGTGTAAGTCGTGCCCATCATGAAATTTCACATCACCAAAAAGATGCAGCTAAACTTGAAGACTTAACCAAGATCAATACGCATCACGTTGAATTACTATCCTATCTCCTACAAAAAATGAAAAGTCTAAACGATGGCAAAGGCACGCTCTTAGACAACAGCATGGTATTATACGGCTCAGCGATTGGTGATGGTGATCGCCACAACCATGACGACTTACCAATTTTATTAGCCGGTCGCGCTGGTGGCACCATTAACTCTGGTCGCATCTTGGACGCCAAAGGCAACATGTGCGACCTGTTCCTATCGATGGCCGCCCGCGCTGGCTGCACCCTCGAACGCCACGGTGATAGCACCAAACCACTTGAAGGTCTGTCCTAAACATAGCGTAAATTTGAGAGAGACCAACACCCGCTGCGAATCGCAGCGGGTGTTTTCGTTGCATAGTTAAATCACTTCCCAAATAGACACTTTCGCCGCAAAGAAAATCTATCGTAGGGCTTTCAATGAAAGACACCCAACGACGAGGCGATGCCGTGCCAAATGAAGAGAAAACACCGCCGCAGTTTGGGGTGCTACTAGCGTTTTATGATTACGGCCCAGGATGCCCCGCCATGCCGCGTATGACTTGGCTTGGTAAAGAGGCTGTGCTGGACCTGCACCGACGGGTTCCCCTGCGGTTATTGCAATCCGTCAGTGCTCAAGCCATCCCAGGGCGTGCGGTTGGCCATACGTTAATTGAGGGTGATAATTTAGAGGCGTTACGCGCTTTATTGCCGCGTCTGCAAGGGCAGGTCGCCTGCGTCACCATCGATCCCCCCTACAATACCGGCAACGAAAATTGGGTTTACAACGACGCGGTCAATAGTCCGGCGATGCGCGCTTGGCTTGGAAAAACCGTTGGCAAATCAGTAGGCAAGGATGATTTAACCCGGCACGATAAATGGCTGTGCATGATGTATCCGCGATTAATGTTACTGCATCAATTATTGAGTGAAGACGGTAGCATCTGGGTATTTTTGGATGATCATGAAGTGGGACCGTTACGCTTATTGATGGATGAAGTTTTTGGTGCCGATCAATTTATCGCCACGGTAATTTGGCAAAAAGTGTATGCGCCAAAAAATAGCGCGCGGCATTTCAGCGACGACCATGATTATATAGTGGTGTACGCGAAAAACGCCGAACGTTGGCGGCCTAATTTAGTGCCGCGCACCGAAGCACAGGACAAAGCCTATAAAAACCCGGATAAAGACCCCCGTGGACCATGGAAGTCAGGCGATTTATCGGCCCGTAATTCTTACAGCGAAGGTACTTATCCTATTACTTGCCCAGGTGGACGCGTCATTGCGGGCCCGCCCAAAGGTTCTTATTGGCGAGTGTCAGAAAAAAAATTAGCTGCCTTACATAAAGACGCGCGCATTTGGTGGGGCAAGGATGGCAACAGTGTACCTTCCATCAAACGCTTCCTCAGCGAAGTGAAAAAAGGTGTGACTCCACAAACCCTCTGGACGTATGATGAAGTCGGCCACAGCCAAGAAGCGAAAAAAGAACTCGTCGATTTAATGCCATTTCGTGATTCTGCCTCAGTGTTTATTTCGCCTAAACCATTACGCCTCATGGAACGAATTTTGACCATTGCCAGTAAACCTGGGGATATTGTATTAGATGCCTTTGCAGGCAGCGGCACCACTGGGCACGCCGTAATGCGCTTGAATCAACACAGCACCCGTGCTCGGCAATGTGTGTTAATTCAATTGGGACGTGATCAAGACCAAGGGCCGAATATTTGCCAACGTATTACGCGCGAACGTCTATTTCGCGCTAGCGCAGATGGTCAACTCAATGAAGCATGGATCTATCAAAAACTGGGACCGCAAATTATAGACAACGAAGGTCGTCTCCGTGAATTGCCATACCATGATTTAGCAAATCTCGTCTGGTGGCACGCCACCGGACAAACACGAACAACTGAGACTACGGATAAATCAGCCTATTTAGGCGTAACGAGCGACAAAACGGCGATTTATTTACTCAGTGGCGGCACCCTTTCTGATAAAGACGGCCCCAGCCGAAACGCGCTGACACCGGCCATGTTGGCGAAATTAAAATCCCATCATGGACCCAAGATTATTTATGGTGCCGTATGCCGCTTAGGTGCAGACGACTTGGCTCGGCAACAAATAACTTTTCGTCAATTACCACATGCGCTAGAGTCATTAGGCGGATAAGGTGATTTGCACCTTAAAATTATTTCAGCGACAAGCCTTGGAGCGCGTGCGTTTATTTTGCGATGCTTTAGCGACCGCGGCGTCACCGCAACAGGCATTTACTCAGGTTGGTGGCGAAGGTCATTACCATCACCCCCCACTCATTCCTGCGCCAAGTATTTGTCTCGCCATCCCCACTGGCGGCGGAAAAACTATTATTGCTGCGGCTGCTGCCGGAATTATTGCGACACACGCCTTACGCCGAGCGCCAACAGTCATCGTGTGGTTGGTCCCGAGTACCGCCATAGCCGAGCAAACTATTTCTCAATTACTCACAGCGAATCATCCCGTACAACAAGCATTATCCATGGGGCTTGATGGGTATGGAGGAATTGGTGCCGTGCGCATCATAACCACTGCGCAAGCATTGCGTCTACCTCCAAGTATTTATCACGCGACAACGGTCGTCATCGTCGCAACGATACAACAATTTCGCGTTACAGATCCGCATGGCCGTTTTGTTTATGCGCCAAACGACATCGTTAGTGATGAACACGGCGATACGTTAGTTACTGTTTTAGCCGCACGCCGACCGATAATAATAGTCGATGAAGCTCACAATGCTCGCACCCCGCTGTCGTTTGATAGTTTAGCTCGATTAGATCCTGGTTTTATTTTAGAATTGTCGGCCACCCCCGCCAAGAAACCCTGGGCATCA